>NZ_LMCJ01000045.1:274-7827 GCF_001623085.1 Pseudovibrio sp. W74 | reverse complement strand
AAACTGACGGTCGCTCCGCCAGCAGCCCGTTACGTAGGCATAGGTTCAGAGTATGGGAGGAAAACACGAGGGGGATAAGTTTATCTTTAGTTTTCAGGTGATCCAACACCTGCAATCCTGTTGCCGATGTTGTACTTGCCGCGAGGCTTTCTCATGGGCAGACGCCGCACTTCTTCCAGCGTTTGTGCATCATAAACAATGACAGCCCCATCCTCTTCCCAGACAGAAACCAAGGCGTACTTGCCATCCTCTGTGAACTCCACATGGGCCGCACGGGAGCCTTTTTGAGGGCGCAGGGTCTTTACAATCTCAAGGCTCTGCTTGTCTATCACCTGGATCGCGTCTTTGTCTGGACCAAAGAAAACATCTACCCAGACATAGGGTGAGTTCTCGTGCGTCCGGGTGAAGAAGCCGGAGCCGAGCATCTCAATCTGTTTGATAGTCTCCCATGACTTCATGTCCACAATGGAGACCAGCGGTTCTCTCAGATGCGGGGTGGCCATGACGGTTCGCTCACCCATCTTCCAGGTAGAACCTGAGCCCAGATGTGGCAGACCTTCCAAGTCCAGATCAGCAATCTTGTGTCCGATAACCAGATCAACCACCTGTCCACCAATGCCACTGGGGGAAGCACCCATCACGTATTCATCACTTGGGTCGAGATAGAAATCTTCAACCAAACTTTTGACAGTGATCTTGCGCAAAGGGAACGGGTCTTTGTTAGGCGCAGGCCCCTCAACACGCCAGTCATGGGCAAATCCGTAATGCGGTGGATTGGGGCCATAAAACACTTCCCAAATGGAAGGCGCATCCTTCAGCGCCAACACAAAGCTCTTGCGTTTGGCGGCGAGGTAAACAGCGGAGACACGGCTTGGTGTGCCGTCCTTGCCTTGAACATGCTCTAGTTTCTGTGGGCTCAAATCATCAGCGGAGAGAATAACAAAGGTGTTGGGCAGATAATTCGCCACGGCAATCCACTTGCCATCGTGGCTCAAAGCAATATTCCGGCTGTTCAGCCCGGCACGAATACGGCTCACCTCCTGTAACGCGTAAAGGTCATACTTTAGGATCCAGCCATCGCGGGACATGATGTAGACATAGCGCCCATCAGGTGAGAACTTGGGCTGCCCGCGTGTCCCGAACGGAATCTTGAAACGCGTCAGAACCTCGAAGCTGTCGCCATCCACCACGCTGACAGAATGGTCCAGCGTCTCCACGACCAATGTCAGGTTCATCGGGTCGGCAGACCAGACAGGCTTCACAGTCGCTTTGTAATCATCGTTGGCAATCAGGCTCGCGGAAATCTGCTCCATAGTCCATGTCGGTGCAGGCTTCAATGGCGTCTTAAGAAAAACGCTGAGTGCATCAATCTCCTGGTCGCTCAGGACATCCTGAAAGGACGGCATCTCAGTTGCGTTTCGCCCGCGTTTGATTGTGTCTTGCAACGCCGTGCCGCGCAGACTCCCCAAAGTTTCAGGAAGCAGAGCCGGACCAATCAGGCCCAAACGGTTCTCACCGTGGCACTCTACACAGTGCCTTTGATAAAGAGCGGCAGGGTCGGCAAGGCAAGCAGATGCTGAAAGAACAGCCGAACCAAGAGCAACAAGGAGCCTGATCATTGAATAAACTCGAATTAGGGGAAAGTACCTCTGAAGCGCAATCACAGTGCTGGTTCAAAGCCACGCAAAAACAAAGGCAAAGCAGTTCATGTGTTTCATCTTAAATGCGAACTGCTTTAAGGTGTGACGGTCACCATGCCGATCATCTTCTGCGTTTCCCAATGCGGACCACACAGATATTGCTGCGATCCCGCGCTCAGGAAGGTGAACTCGAAGACCTCTTCAGGAAACAAGCGATCGGATTCTTTCTCACCCGCCTCATTCAAATGAACGGTGTGGCTTGTCCGCTTGTCAACATTCACCCAGCGTACGGTGGTGCCAACAGGGACAGAAAGCTTTTCTGGGCAGAACCGATACTTGTACATCTTCACGATTGTAACGCCATCTGCCTCAGCTGCCGGATGTCCAAACATATCGACATAACGAGCTTCTGCTTTTGCGCACAGTGCAGCAGCTTTGTCATCCGCCGCAACGGCAGGTGTCACCATCAAAAGACCCAGAAGAAGTGCGGAACAGTGAAGAAATCTTGAGTACATGAAGCGCCCCCTTGCAAATGCATATCCAAAAATCACGTACTATTATTGATAAGGATACGCTCGGAAAAACTTAGAGCAAGTTCTGCATATCTCTGAAAAATGGAAACCGGTTTTCGGATAAAGATACGCAAAAGCAAAAGAATAAAGGAGGATCCAGCCTCCAGAAAAAAAGGTGGCCAATTACTCGGCCACCCTTTGTGTTTTTTTAGCGCCCTACCACATTGATTTGGGCAGTTTCGTCATCCAGTGCCAGACTGGTGTTCAACGTCACGTGGTGGAAACGTGCAGCTGAGAAGTCATCATGGATAGCAAAGCCAACTGTGTAGGTCTTGCTAGCTTCAAGTGGCACATCGCCTGGCTTGTCGCTTGCCAGCGGACGGGAGAAGACCACAGTCCACATACCAGCAGAGAGCTTGGCAGAAGCAGTGATATCACCGTCGTTTTGGACGCGACGCTCAAGCAGGTAGCCATTGGTTGCGGAACCGTCCGCATAGACGCGCATCAGATCCATGAAGGTACCATCAGCCAGCAGCTGATCGAGTTCCTCAGCTGATTTCAGCTTGTTCCAACCACCTTGAGCCTTACCACGACGACCTTTGATCTCGACCTTTGTCCGGGTCTCACTCAGGTACTTCTGGATGGACTTCTTGGCTTGCAGCATCTCAGCAACATCACCGGAAGCAGCGATTGCTTCTGGACCCGGATCAAACGGCATGTAGGTGTTGTCTGCATGGCATGTTGCCCAGCAACCAACCTGTTCACCCATCTTGATACCGGTGCCGGTGATCATCATGGCAACCTTGATCTGGTTTTCAGGATCCATCTTGCCACCGTCAACAAATGGTGCAGGTGCATGAGGAGTATCTGGCCATTGCAGGCGGAAGTAGACATTCTCATCATCATGAGCAGCCTGCATCGTTGCGTTGATCACACCACGCTTCCCAGGAATTGGGGTCGGCTCGGTGTTGTCAGTGCCTTTGACGATCTTGTTGCCAATGTTGTTCAGCTCTTTCGCATGACAGGTTGTGCACTGGTCGCCACCCTTTGTCAGCGGACGAGCACCACCGTGCTGCTTGCCGTTCTGCACAAACTCGAAGGAAGCCTGACCAGGGTAGAACAGTGTCATGTCTACGCTGTCCACACCGCTCCAGTCGATGTTGGCACCAACAGTGTCGCCTGCATCAGCAGCAGGTGCTTCACCGGCAGCTTTTGCACGTTCTTCAGCAACGGCTGCGTCAACAGCAGCTGCAATCTGAGCCTGTGTAGCTTCCTGCTGTGCTTTCTTCGCAGTGCTTGCAGCCTCAGCTTCAGCAGCTTCTTTGGCTTCAATGCGAGCAAGGCTCTCCAGATACTCTTTCGGAATCTCGCGAACGTAATTCTGGTCAGGAGCTTCAATCATCTCCAGATATTCATCAGATGCGCGGTCACGAACGTTCTTATGCGCAATACCTTTATGGCAATCGATACAGGTCTGCCCTGTTTTCATTGCATTCAGGTGCTGCTGACGTGCGCGTGGCTTCTGGAACTCCGGCATCATGGATTCAAAATCATGACAGTTACGGCATTCACGAGAGTCAGAAGATTTCATCCGCGCCCATTCGTTTTTGGCGAGGTGCAGACGTTTCTTGTCAAATTTCTCTGGTGTGTTGATCGTGCCGACCAGCTTGCCCCAAACTTCTTTGGATGCCTTGATCTTACGGATGATCTTATGTGTCCAGTCTTTAGGAACGTGGCAGTCTGAGCAAACTGCACCAACGCCTGACCGGTTTACGTCGTGGATAGTGCCCTGATATTCCTGATAGACAAAGTCATTCATCTCGTGGCACGAGACGCAGAATTCTTTTGTGTTTGTGGCTTCCATGACGGTGTTGAAACCGCCCCAGAAGATAATGCCGACGACAAAAGCCCCCAAGAGGCCAGCAACCGGCATTCCCCATAGGAAATACCGGCGCCAGATCGGCTTTTTCTTTTCCGTACCGTTGGACTGGGTCATTTCCAGGCTCCGTTTTGGATTTTCTGTCGACCCATCCTTGTCGGGTCGTGTGCGGTCGGCTTTCAAGATACGGGGAGCAAATCCGTCATCTCCGACTGGTGTCCAGCCGTTGCAGTCTCGATACCGCTGATAAAAAAGAAGGGCGGGCGTGGTGCCCGCCCCTCAAAAGGATCGTTAGATCACATTAGGTAACGTGGTTCGAACGGATGTGAACGTTGAACTTGCCGGTTGGAGCGTAAAGGCCCTTAATCCGGGTTTTCTCTTCAAGGGTTTCTGCGTCGTAAACAACGATTTCACCGTTTGGAGCAAGAGAGTCGCCCATGTTCCAGTTGGATACCCAAACTTCAGAACCATCTGCGTTGAACTCGAAGTGAACAGCGGCATTGCCCTCTGTTTCGGTAATGGTGATTGTTTTCACAATCTCACCGGTTTCTTTCGAGATCACCTGAACAGCCTGCTGAATTTCAGGATCTGGGTGTTTGGTCTGGTCAGCCCATACGTACTTGGAGTCTGGATGTGTACGGATGAACAGGCCTGGGCCGTCAGTTTCAACTTCGTAACACTTCTTCCAAGCTTCATCCGGACGTCCTGCTGGGTCGTTCGCCCAAACAGAAACAGTACCAACGCCGAGGTGGGTTGTACCTGCAACCGGACCACACTTAGGATCGTTCCAGTTAGCGCCTGGACCTGGGTGTGGAAGAGCAGCAACGTCGATCATAGCTTCGAGCTTGCGCTCTTTGGTGTCGACAACAACCATTTTGTTCGATGCGTTAGCAGCGATCTGGAAGTAACGGCCTGTTGGATCGAAGAAGCCATCATGCAGGAACTTAGCGGAGTCGATTTTGTCGATACGAAGGTTGTCGATATCGGAGTAATCAACCTGCCACATCTGGCCAAGTTCTTTAACAGCAACCAGCCATGTAGGCTCATTTGGAGTTGTGTAGATAGCAGCAACGCGGCTTTCTTCTACATAATCTCCGTCCACGTTCACGCCGCGGGTTGAAACAACCTTAAGCGGTTCCATGGTCACTGCGTCAGAAATCACGAAGTGTGGAGGCCAGTAAGCACCACCAATGATGTATTTGCCATCGCCGGATACGGCAACGTCGCGTGCATCATAAGCAACGGTAACTTCAGAAACGAGCATCTTGTCTGGTGTCTGCCAGAGGTCGATTTTCGTCATCTTACCGTCACGGCCCATGGTGTACCAGAAACGACCTGGATTCTCAGGCTCTGCCAGTTTGTGGTGCTCGGATGCTTTGATCACGTGCACTGCATAACCGGTAGGGATATGAACCAGAACTTCTTTGGTGTCGCCGTCGATGACTGCAACTTTACCTGCATCACGCTCGATAACAACGAAGAAGTTTTCCCAGTTGCGGCCATGCATAGGCTTGGTTGGGTAATCTTTTTCTTCGACGTAAACCTTGCGGGTTTCCTTCATCTGAGCAAGTGACATCTCAGGTGGCTTTGGCGGATCCAACATAATGTAGGTCGCCATGTCCTTGATTTCTTGCTCGCTCAGGATTTCCGAGAAGTTGTTCATGCCGCCTTCTGTGCCCCAGGCGATGATCTTCTCAAGGCGTTCCTGACCTAGCTGAAGGGTACCACCTTCAGTGACGGTGCCGTCTTTGCCTTTTTTCTTCCAATGCGGCTCAAGGTTTTTACCTGTCGCGCCCTTGCGCAAAACGCCGTGACAGCCTGCGCACTGCTCAAAATAAAGCTGCTTAGAACGTTCAAAGGCTTCTTCGCTCAGTGTTGGACCTTCAGCAAATGCAGGTGCAGCTGCACTACCAAGCAACATCGCGAAGCCGGCCGCTAAAGCGTACCCTGACCCACGTCTCTTATTTTGTAACATTCTCAATCTCCAATGCTGGTGAGACGAGGTCACAGTGAATTGAACGGCCGCTGTCCTCCTTGACTAATGTTAAGCAAGAAAACTTAGAACCCCGCCCTGAAACATCACGCCCCAAAAAACCGCCGAAAACTCCCCATTTAGCCAAACTTGCGACAGAACGTCTCAATCTGAAATTGAGGTGTAAAAAGAAGAAAATTAATTTGAACAGCTCGATCTTGAACTGATTGCTCCGCCACATCTTGAAGATGAATTTCCAAGACAAAGGCTTACTAAAACTCATTGACCATGCTGATTCTAAATTTGCGGAAAATCAGTTCAATGTCTGAGCGTGAGCTTTTGAGCTGTGTTGATGCCCATCACGCAGACAAATCATCTTTTAATGCCAGTCTGCTTTAGACAGGCAGGTTGAGCAAACCAAGCTTTACGCCAATCCAGCAATCAAATGAGGGCTTGCTTGCCCGATTTGCCGGTAAGGATCAATCTACTGCGATGCAGGTAATTGCAGACCTAGCAAACGATACCGCTCCTATGGACATCTTGCTCTGTCTACGAGCGTCGACTTTGTAAAAATAGCTATTGAAAATTGAGGATAGCTGTCCAGACCAATATGTTTCACACCTAAAAAGCAAAAACACAGCCCCTGTTGCAGAAGACACAGGTTATGTCCGTGCATAAAGCCACCACCATTACGATGGTCGCTCCTCATTCTACGCCGTTGCCCGCATCCCTTGTGAGCACGTGTCCACGATCGCTCATCTGGCAAACAGCGTACCCAGGCCGCCAAATTCCTAATTCTTGATCCGAAAGAAAAGTTTCCAAGCAAGACCGGTTCATGGACAACGGGGGAAGCCATTACACGGCATGTATCAGCCCAGGTGTAAGCCTCTGAAAGGCTCAGAACACCGCATTCCTGTCTGCTTTTATGTGAGCGATCTACCACGGCAATTGCTTCGAACACGTGCCGGGAAAGAACTACAACTTCCCTGCACATATGTGGAACTCAGAAACAGGCACGGCAGAGCTGGCTATTGCTTGATAACTGTTTTCAGGGCCATATGGGCCCAAACCACCTATCCCCGCTTTGAATTGAAGCGTGTTTCAGCAGCATTATCTGAGGCGAGTGGATAGATTATTTCTATCTCCTTTCACGGCTTGAGTGCTGAGCTGAATGTTTGCCCGAGTTATCCGACCGATCACGGCCCATTGCAGACCAACTGCCAGCTCTACTTTCACCAGCTGGCGAGACACAGCAACGCAGTCTCAGCGCGAATAACGCAAACGAACGCAGATGGCAACGCAACGTCGTTCCGACTGCAGCTGAACACATCCACCTGGCGAAGGGCACCAGTTAACAACCACCGCCTCTCGTTTACTTATCACCAATTTGGTTGGGGCATGAGATGTGCCCTTCCCACAGACTAAACCTCGTCTCCTAGACCACACGGAGGGCTGCAGCGCTTATTTCATAACAGCACCGCAAGGCAATACGTTTCAATCCCTTGAAGTCATTGCTTTGGTTTCACTGAGGCCAACTGGAGGCTGTATAT
>NZ_LMCJ01000045.1:0-264 GCF_001623085.1 Pseudovibrio sp. W74 | reverse complement strand
CTGGGACCCAACGACCTCCGCCTCGCTACCATTCAAGCACAAAACAAACACACAGGGATCCAAAGCACTTGTGACCTTGAGGTGAATCATAAACGTCAGGGAGTATTCTTCGGTCAGATGGCATTGCAATCCAGGTGATTGCCGACCACTCAGAGCTCATCACTCTGCTTTTCCTGCCTGCGCTCTAGCATGCATTAGAACGCAAAAAGCCCCCATGCATTAAGCATTGGGGGCTTTTTGTCTGATATGTTTGTTCTGTTTTAT
>NZ_LMCJ01000044.1:0-7932 GCF_001623085.1 Pseudovibrio sp. W74 | reverse complement strand
AGAGATGTAGGAACTACCGTTATCGGAAAGCAGGCACGGTTGGTGCTAGACTTTTGACTGCTTGCAGCCAGAGACATCGAGTACCAACTGCTTAAAACCTCGCCTGTCGAGCTGTATTACCAGCAAGGCGCTTCTTGTCAGCTTCAAAGGAACCCCTTAGACCAACTGTAGTGGAGCCCTTGCTAAATCCCTTCCTGTCGGCGCAGTTAAGCAATGCTGTCTTTGCTGCATAGTCCGGTAGGAACGATACAGATCTTGTCTTCGGTGGAATAGCGCTTGCGGGTCTTGTGCTGAATGTCTTTCACCGTCTTCCCGCTGTAGCGCTGGCAGTCCTTGCGACTTGCTCCATCGCTCACTCCTATCGTCGTGACCATGAGCCAAAACACTCCACTACTCAAACCCACCCATCTGTCCGGAAAACTTCAATGGCGAACTCAAGAGTTTGCATCGAGACTATAAAGCGTAAACTACATGTTGCCATGACTTGTCAGCTTTGATTTGATATTCCCCGTAGGGTTCCGACGGCAGCTTAAATCAAAATTCAAATTCACCTGTTTAGTAAGCTGGAGCACGTCTTTGCGTTAATATCTTTCAGAGCGGCAAGCCTGCGTGACTAACCCCATATCTTTGTCTGCAAAAAGTCCCTAAAGCTTTTGAGGCCTAACTTAACAGTGTGTTTGATTTTACCAAGTTTCTCAGGCTTTTGGGTTACTTCCTTTTCTAAAGGAAAAAAAACTTTCGTTTCATTTTTAAATTTTCGATATTCAGGAGGCAGGATTTGAATTTGCTCCTCACTGATTTCATATCGTTTCCAAGGGTGTGATGAATTCCCCACAAGAAACAAATGGCCATCATAACTCATGGCGATCTTTGTTTCTAGATCACCCAAAAAATGCATTGCTATCGGGGAGTTGTCTGGAATGTTGAACTCGCTAAAGTAAGGGCGATCAACAAAAAATGCATTTAGCTTTGTGGTCGCAACGAGCTCGTATCCGTTTTTTTGTGCTTCCGAATAGATAGCAAGTAGCGAGTTGCCATTATTGACTGCGAGACTTTTTGCTTGAAGCAAATATACATCCAATGGAACAAGCGGGTTGAACTCAATACAAACAACGCGTGGGCGGTGTTGTTGGATGTCGTTCCAAACATGAACGTCGCACCCGTCAATATCGATGGAAAGAAAGTCGAAGTTCTTAGGGACAGGCACTTTCAACTGCTTCAGATAGTAGTCGAGATTACTTTCCGTATCCAAGCCAACATAGCTCTGCAATATCTCAACTTTCTGATTGCGTTGATAGAGTTTATTTAGTCGCTTGCATCGATCCCGAGCAGGCTCAAAGAGAATGCCCCGCCAACCGTTGTTTGTGATTAAATTGTAGGAGTTGCTGTGGTGCTTGCCATCAGATGCTCCGATATCGCAAAGGGTTTTGTTCTTAATGCCAATAACGTCGAAGATTTTCTCGATAATTCCGTCTTCACCATATTTCGTGACGACATTGTTTCTATGTTTCTGCAACCAAACGGATCGTTCATTGCGTGAGTCATTTGGTAAAAACCTAATGGTTGGTTTTGTCATGCCGTCCTCTGCTAAGGTTTCTATTTAAATCTAGCAGCGGAAGGGATCTTTCAAAATCCCCCGAAAGCGATAACTTTATCGGTTGTGCATCATGTTTGAGCTAGGATAAGTGAATATAGTTAAACCGATTTATCACGAGCTCAAGCAAGTGCACGGGAAATGCCTATCGCCTGGACAGGATTTTCTTGCGTGTGTAATGAACAGTTAAGTACGAACGGCTCAAAATGGCTATTGGCGACATCGCATCCGCCAAGTTTATTATTAGTATAAATTGATTCATGACAGTCTTATTGTGCTACTTCATTTTTTAGGGTAATGAATTTACGTATGAACGTTTTTATAGGTAGCTAAAATGTATTTATTATGCCTGCAATTTTATTTTAATAATTGGCGTTGTAAATATTAAGGGTGGGAATGACGCTGAAGACCATAAGAATATCTTAATTCCCCTTCCCCAAAAAAAAGAAAACAAGGTGAAACAATTTCACATCCTGATTCTAGTGATCATTATCAGTCTGAGTGTTGTAGAACTGGGTTGTCTTTGATGCGTTAAGACTAGGTGAGATCTCGGTTGCCGGGTTAGTTACTTGAGGTTGGTCAGACAGATTTTCCGCAGTTGGACGTAATAATGATGAACAAGACATAAACTGCGACTAATAAATCTTGTTATTTAAATTCCCAAATAAATCGTTCAAGTTAGTTTGTGAAAGGTAACATTTAATCAGCGGAGTCGAGTTTCATGATTTTGTCTATTCCTTGCATCTTCATTGGCTACGACAGCCACGAGAACGTTGCCTATCATACACTTCGTCTGATTGTGAAACCTTCACTAGAAGAAATTTTCACCGCGTATCACATCCTCTTCAATCAACGGAATTCTCTTTCAGTCACTTTCTCACACCCGATCTCTCTGATTACAAGGGATCGAGCTTGTTTATGGATTGCGACATGATTTTCCGCAGAAATATTGCAGAACTTTGGGCTCTCCGCTATGCTCGATATGCTGTTATGTGTTGTATGTATAGTTATCAACTAGAGGAAACCTCCGAGTTCCTTGGAAATTTTCAGGCTAAGTATGAGGAAAAACTGATCCAGCCTCATGCTGTTCATTTCCAGCCTCATGCTGTTCATTAATGCGCGCTGTAAATCACTGATACTTGAATATGTAAACACTCATAGCGGTTTGAAGCTCCGCCAACCTATATGGCTAGCAACTGATGAAGAGATCGGGTCACTCCCGTTAGTGTGAGACCATCTGGTTGATATGTATGAGTATGATCACGATGCTGGTGTTGTACATTACACAATTAGTAGTGCCTACTTCGAAGATTTCAAAGATTGCGATTACTTCCAAGATTGAGAACAATACAAAAAGCGCATGCTTCCTGCGCAACAGATTGAAAAATTCTAGCCAGTTCCAGCGTAAAGATAGCTATGAAACATTGTGTCGTTACTACTTTTCATGAATTTGGATTTCAGCAATATGGCAAACGATGTATTGAAAGTTTCTTGAAAAAGTGGCCTGATACAGTTTCGATGATGGTTTACCCAGAAATGACGTCCGTCGGCTTTTCTGAGGCAAGATTGCAATTGTTAGACCCTTTGGTGGTTCTACCAAAACTTCAGCAATTTAAAGCTTCCTATCGTGATAACCCTTTTGCCAACGGCACCAATCCAATCATCCCCAAGCAAACGGGGAATTTTCGGTGGGATGCTTACCGATTTTCGAACAAAGTCTTCGCAGTGACGGATGCAATTCGTCGTTGCAGGGGAGCCTTTGATCAATTGATATGGCTAGACGCTGATACCGTCACACACACACAGATACCAGAAAGATTTCTCGACAAGATAGCCCCTAAGAGGGGGCAGTTGGCTGCATATCTCAACCGACGAGGATACCCTGAATGTGGCTGGGTAGGTTACAATCTGAAGCACCCTGAGATTTTGAGCTTTGCCGATAGGTTTGAGCAGATTTACCTTTCTGGTGAATTTCTTACATTCAAAGAAAGTCACGACAGTTTCATTTTCTGGGAAAATGTTCAAGAAATAGAGCAGACTAATAAAGCAACCTTCAAGAAGCTAGGGAGCAGATGGCAAACGGGGCATATTTTTATTCGAAGCGCATTGGGTAAATATGTTGATCACCTGAAAGGAGATCGCAAAATTGAGGGAAGGAGCAGAGAACGTGATACACTATCTTTTGCACGCAAGCTTCCTCGTTTTCTGCAGTATAGCTTATTTTAGTAAGTATTAGATGACACCAATGTGACTTAACCGTTGGCGGCACACGCAGGAGCTATTTGTGTATCATTCTATTCAACGCCTTGGTTTTGATAAACCAGATCACAGTTTCTGGCAGATATTGATTGTTTGTAACGGTCAGGATTTTCTTGCAACCGGTGAGCAGTTTCTACGCAGTTGCGAAGCTTGTTCACCAGGCCTCCGTGTTGTAATTGGAATTTCGGACAAAGATGAAAAAGCTCATGAGCTTTTACAAAAGGTGAGCCAACAACTTTATGCCACCACAGTTTACAAGTTTGAATTCGCTTCAGATTATATCACCAGCAACAATGAGACAGCCTTGTACGATGCTGCGAGTTGGTTATCAGGCCGTTCGAAGCATACTCTGTTGATTTTAAGGATTGATTTTACTGTTGTTGAAGACCTGACGCTATTGCCTGCGGTCTTACAAGACTGTGATTTGGGAGTACATACCATCCGTCTTAAAGAAGGCGGGCATCGCGTGGCCTACCCCCAGCCTCTTTGGCTAAAACATTCACCCAAAACCTTTCGGCTTTTAGAGTTTATAAAAAGTCACATTACTCCCATAAACACACAAGATCCAGTTTCCGAAGTAAACCTTATCAAGAAAGCTATTCTCAAAGAAGGTAGAAAACTCAAAACAGCATGTATTCCAGAGTATTACCGCGATAAGACCCTACGGGAGAACTCGCGTATTTTACGCCGCTCACTTAGTCAGGCGAAAGGCGAAGCAAAGCAACTTTCTGATCTGAAAAGAAAGATCGAGTTCACGAAAAGCGTACCAAAGAGATTTGTATTGTCTCCACTTCAAGACATTGGAACTAAACAGCCGTTAGATGATAACAGCTTTCGAATTCGCATTTTTCGATTGTCTCGTCCTGGACGAATTGGATGGCGGGCTATGGCACGCCTGATATCCCAGCCCACGCAGTCTGCCGATGGCCCAGCTAGAATTTTACCTGTTGCACAGTGGGAAGTAACTCAGGAACTGATCGATAGGCTCCATTTTGCTGAGCAACTTTTTATTCCCCACAAAACGCATGAGCAGCTTCCAGTTGATAATGCCACTTTCTATATGCAGGAGTGTCTACCAGAGATATTTACTTGCTCACCGACTGGTTGGGGCCCCGCAGCAAGCTGGTCAAATTCTGATACTTTTAAGAAATTCTCTATTGATCCTCGACTGGAAGAATTTAAAGCTGAGCTAAAATCTCAGAAGAAAACCAAGGCACATCAAAAAGATCAAAACCACCAGGCTATACCTGAGTTTGATATTCTTGCTATCCTGCAAGTTCCTGAAGACGAAGCACTGACATTACATGCCAATTGCACATTAGAAGATTTTGTCGAAGATATGGCGAAGCTGGCTGAGAAGCAAAACCTTAAAATATTGTTCCGTAAACACCCTTTGGACCTAACTAACTTTTACGAGAAAATTAGGAAAACATGGCAGGGCGAACATCTGCTATTTTCAAATTCTGGACATATTCACGATGTGCTGGCCAAGGCCAAATGCGTGGCTGTAATTAACAGCGGCGTGGGTCTGGAAGCAATGTTACTAGGCAAACCTGTTATTGCTTTCGGTCGAGCCATTTATGATCAAGCTGTCTCATCAGTGCAAGACAAAGGCCTTCTGACTTCCTATGACCATGCCGTCTCAGAAACCTCAGATCTACGCACGAAGCGGTATGACCAGTTTCTTTCATGGTTTCTCTATCATGTAAGCTTTAAGCTAGATGAAACTTATTTTGATAGTATACTTGTAAATGATGGGTCAGCTCAGCCAATAGAGAACCCAGTCTACCACTTTTATCAGAATGAAATGAAGCTCGCCTCAGTCCGAGCAAAAAAGGTTGAGTTCAAGAAAACAAATTCATTTGGCTCTTCTTTTTCTAATTTTGTAGACAAATCTCAAAGACCTTTAAAGAAGGTGAAGAAATTAATACAAAAAAAATACTACCACGAGGCAGTCAATCTCTCAAAAGGCCTGCTTATGCCGTATTTTCAAACGGATGTATTGACTGGGAAACGCGTCTGCCTCGTCGGAAATGCAGGAAAACTACTTGAGAGCAATGCTGCAGATTTTATTGACCATCATGACATTGTTATCAGAATGAATCTTGGATGCCCCTACATCCTAAAAAAAGGCATGACGGTTGATCAGGAGTGCGAAAAATACATCTACGGAGTATTTACTGATGGGCGTTCCAGTCAAGCAGAGGATTACACCATTTTAGACCCCAATGCACCAATGGATATTTTGATGGAGTACACGGCAGTCCCAGCTGTTGGTATTAAATCAGACATATGGTCATGCTCAACAGCAGACCGCGCAAGGCAAACATTCTTTGCGCCAATTTTTAATACTCAAAACGTTGCACCAAATCCGAGTCTATACCACTTTTCATCCAAGTTCATTTTAGATTACAAGGTGCGGCGCTTACCGAGTATCTATACGCAAAAATTGCAAAAGAAACTTTCCGCAGAACCAACATCAGGCATCATTTGGCTCGAGTTTTTGCGCCAAACAAAGCTTGCAGAACTTTCGCTGGTTGGATTCGATTTCAACCGATCTAGACACATTGTACGTGAAGGATTGAGTCTTTTGGAAGCAACCGGCAGGTATCGCCACAACCCTCAAAGAGAAAAAAACTATGTCATAAACTGCGTTTTACCAGCACATAAAAACATTCATCTTTATTAGTCTTGAGCCGAAGTTGCAGACACTACTTCTCGTATCTATCAAGCGTCTATGGCAACGATTGCCAAAATCAAAGAGTCTATATAAAATGTCAAACCATGATCTTAAAGAGGCTTTGATCGGGCATTCTGTAACAGGCGATAATAAGCAAGAATTTGCACTCTTCAACAAGCGTCTCACTCAATTGGAAAAACGCTTATCCGTCATCGAAGGTAAAAAGGCTCGCCCAATTGAAAAGCCAGAAATGTCAAAAACAGCCCAAGAAATGGTGGAGACGCTCCTCTGCCGGCTAAGCCCGATGGACGTTGACGGGTGTTGTCTCACCCGCGTTGGGCGTGCTTTTGACGGAGGTTACATTATGGTCCCGCCCAAACCCTATGAGAAAGTTGCGTACTCTTTGGGGATTAATCGTGACGTTTCTTGGGATTTAGAGATGGCCAGTCACGGCTGTAAAGTTTACCAATATGATCACACGATTGATTGTCTCCCCCATCACCATGAAAGCTTTAACTACAGCAAAAAAGGCATTACGAGCTCTCACCAAATAGATGAGCGAATGACCTGCCTCAAGCACGAGCTTCAAAATAATAGGCACCAAGACACAGACAACATCTTATTGAAGATGGACATTGAAGGTGACGAATGGGAAGTTTTTGCGGATCTTGAAATGAATGAGTTGCAGAAGTTTTCTCAGATACTTGTAGAGCTCCATGATCTGCACAAAGTTTATAAGCTGTTTTGGTACCGAAAGGCTCTAGCAGGACTGAATAAACTCTTCAAGAGTCATCAAGCTGTGCATGTTCATGGTAATAACAATGCTGCATTGCGTATTATAGGTGGCTATGCAGTTCCACCTGTTCTGGAAGTCACATTCTTACGTCGCGATTTGTTTCAGTTCTCTCCATGCACCCGCACTTTTCCAAATGAGCTAGATCAACCTAATAACCCATGTTTTGCCGAGCATCAGCTTGGTAGTTTTCAGTTTCCAAACCCAGCCAAGAGGTGAGCGCAAATGATCTCGAGCTTTTTACAACTTGATCGCATCCAATCCTTTAACAAAAATTGAGGTTACCGCGATAGTTCTGATAGTTTACGCAATCATAGGATAACGTTCTGAGGACTTGCGCGCGGGTATGTAGAAGAGCTGCAAAGTTACCACATGAACAATCGTATGCATTTTGAGCGCTACATGACGTCGTTTGATGTCGTACACCTCGTTATCATTCTGAGAAAGCTGCTAGGCAGTATTAAGCGTTTGTAGACTAGCTAATTGAAAAACAAATGATAAATTGCTCGCCATTGAAGTTTTCCGGACAGATGGGTGGGTTTGAGTAGTGGAGTGTTTTGGCTCATGGTCACGACGATAGGAGTGAGCGATGGAGCAAGTCGCAAG
>NZ_LMCJ01000043.1:0-7828 GCF_001623085.1 Pseudovibrio sp. W74 | reverse complement strand
TGCTCACCTTGAACATTTGCAGTCAGCTCAAAGTAATCTCGTGGCTTGAAGTTGGAAAGCTCTTGCTCACGCCTGCAGACAATTCCAAGTGTTGGGGTGCGAACACGGCCAATGCCGATAACAGCACGCACACCAGAAGGAACCAGTCTGGTCGTTGCAGTCCTGGTCAGACTAAGATTGAAAACCTGATCGGCCTGAGCGCGGGCAACCGCTGCATCATAAAGTGGTCGATACTCCGTGTTGGGCTTGGCAGAGGCAAAGGCTGTGCAAAGCGTCTTTTCATCTTCTGCCGTAAACATTGCTCGCAGCACACGGCCTCTATAGCCGTAAAAATGCAAGAGGTTTTCGCCAATCGCCTGACCCTCGCGGTCGCAGTCTGTCGCAATGATGACTTGATCAGCACTGCTTAAAGCACGCTTGATTTTATCAAGGCGCTCACCCTTACCGCTGGTTCTATCGGCCACCAACCCATACCGGCCACCTTGTGGGCGCAGCAGATCTGAAGACCATGCTTTCCAATCCGGATTGGCCTCGCCTGGAGATTGAAGCCGCAGCAAGTGTCCTTGTGCCGCCAGCACCTCTCCGTATCGAGATCCAACGGCCTTCATGACATTGCGGGCTTGCGAGGGTTTTTCTGTAATGACAATTGATTTCATGGTGCCCCATGCAACTAAAATGGTTCATTTTGCGCGTGCTCGAAAAGGTGATTTCTTGAATATCTTCAGAGCGGAGGAGGCAACCCCAATCCAAATTTCAATCACCCGGATTCTACTTGAACAGTTTGGAGCTGCAAGCACAATTCGACCAGGACGGCCGCAGGCTCAAGCTTTTGGCTCTGACTGAGAGACTGACACACGAGCCCCCCAGATGTGCGGGTGGTTTCAGGTCTTTTCTTACCTGCCATCACAATCAATTCTTGAACAAGAGGTTAAGGCGGTGGGCCTATACGGGGTGTGACTACGGGATCGGCACGGCGGCAATGCTGCGCTATGCCTTGTTGCTCACCCTTCGCCCCACGCTTTGCCGCTGCGCGCTACTTAAAACACGCCTGCGGCCTGTTTTATTAGGCTTGCAATTGGGTGCTCCGCACCCGCTTTGAGAAAAGGAACGGAAGGAGTGGCTGGCTTTGTCGGGTGACCAGATCGGGTGGAAGGTTGAGGGCAGGAGGGAAGGTCGCGGATCTTAACTTGAAGAGGGTGTATGTGGCTGAGTGAGAAATGACACCCTAAGCGATTTCGGGAGCTATTCTTTTTGTCAGACATAATCGACCCTTAGAACAGTGTTTGGGCTCGTTGCACCTGAAAGCAAAAAACATTGTTTGCGTCCAACAAAAGTACGCAAACCACCACAGAACATTGAGGCGGGACCGTGAGGCAAATCAGAGAGGGAAGTAAAATGAGGAGGCTTATCAATTAGCAAAGAAGGAGCGGCCCAAAGTCTCTGAAAATGTAGGGCAGGGGTTTTTACTTCAGATCTGAAATGAGGGCTCAAACAGTGAAAGCCCAGGTGATCTTCAGGCGATGAAATGAGTAAGGCAAGTGAAAGATCAAGCGGAAGGGACGATTTTCAAAACAACTTTTTAAGCGGGTAGCGAACTTAAGAGGTTCTAAGATCTGGAGTTGGCTCAGGAGTTCACAAGTTGGTTGCAATGAGAGCCTATGAAAAATAACCAACAAGGTTTTGAGTGCTGGTTGTAAGATGACTAACAGATGTATCTAACTGATAATAATAGTTAAATCTAAGAGGCTTCATAGTTTCATTGTTTTGAAAATGAAAAGATGGGCCAATCGTATCTGAAGTTCGATCTGAAACGAGATCTCGAAATTTTCCAGTTGTCTAGCAAGGGTTCAGGTGAGCTGATGTGGCTTCTTCTGAATTCGAAATAAACTAGCTATATCAATTTGTTATAGCGTATCCTTGAAGATCTGCACTCAGTTATGTTCGTGGTGTTAGATCAGCTGATGAAGCTTGATTAGTATTGTTTTTCAAGTCTGTAAGTCGTGTTTTTGTAAGGCTGGTATGAGCTGCTGGATCGTAAGAAGGGTGATCACGATGAGTAAGAGCTTTTGAATCTGACCTTTGATGAAATAATATCTGATGAAATAATGCGCTGGATTTTAGAGTATAAGAAACAATAGCGCAGGGGCACGTCTGCTATGCAGACCGGGCCTGTCCACGCGCTTACAGCGCTTACCAAGCCAGACACTTCCACGCTTAAGGTCTCATAATTTCCCCATGCCGTCTCTAACGAACCAGCAACGGCAAAACTCAACCTAAAGCGCTCCACTGTCTGTCTCGGCCATGCGGGAACTGTCCCTCGTGCAAAGAAAGGCGGAAAGCCGCTTAGCGGCTTCCTTTATCTGCTGTTCTCTAAGTCTCCCTTCAGCATGGTCAAGGCAACCTGCATGCAGGCATTCAAAGAATGACCTTGACCACACTGAACGGCTTCCCACGACGAGAAAAGTGAAACGAACCTCCCAAACGGGGAGGGGAGTGAGCTTTCTCATCTCAACCAAGGAGCCAATTCATGGGAACCCAATCACATCTGGCCTTAATCCCAGAAGCCTCAAACGAGGCTGAAGAAAAGATCTACACGGCACTGAGAGGTACGCCGGATCCCGACAAAGCAGTGAGTGCAGCTGTCACGCTCATTCTAGCCTATGCATCCTACAGATCCTATGAACCTGAAATGGGATTGGTTGAGACGGCAATGGAGCACGCGTTAGAAGCCTTCGCGATCAACAAGGCCGATGTCATTGATGAAGTGGCATAACAGAGGCCCTGTCCGACTATCTAGGTTGTAAAGTGCGCATGGTTCGAAGACGACTGGCATCTGTCTTCGAACTCTTCTCATCGATGGTCCTGAGGGCCGTGTCATTTAACACTCAGCCGCAATCAACCTCAATTGAGGCTCGACAATGTGTAACAAGGCCAGATACTGCCTTACCTCAAAAGCACAGGCTTATTGTATTTGACCGAGGAGACTTCACGGATGAAAAAGCGCAAATCCCTGAATAATGAACAAAAGTATCAGGCATTCATGGAGTTACTGCGAGCTGATACCACTGATCAGGAGGTCGCAGAGCGTTATTCTATATCCCAGCTCCATGCGCTCTCAAAGGAGTTGGAACAGGTGTTGCGCCAGCACCTCAAGATTTCTTCCAAGAATCCAGCGAGCCTCCCAAAATTTTCCGATCTGCAGTGTGACGTGTGGGAGGACTATGGCAAGGGAGAGATGACAGAAGAAGAAATTGACAACCAGGCCAAACGGCAATGGAAAGCTGCGTTAAAGTCAGGGCGTCTTTCTTATGACAGTTCCAGGTCGAATTTTGCAGATGACTGGATCTTGATAGAGGTGGAAGATAACGGTGTTGGCGGATTTGAGCACAAGGAAAATGGAGACCCTCTGCCACGCAGTAAAAAAGAAGCTGAGCGTTACGTGGCTGTGAACCATTTCGACGATTAATTTGTGCCTCTTGGGTGAAAGGATCTGTTACGGCTCAGTGCAAGATGACACTGGAACTCGCTCTGGAAGCCTTCGCGATAGATAAAGCAGATGTTTTTGAAGAGGGAGCATAAAGGCAGATTGTCTTGGGGGAACGGTTCATGAACCTATGCCTGCCATAGCGCGAGAACCCTATACCCGATATGATATCGATAACCACGTCCTTTACGAAGCAGCAGTGCGAGCCAGTCCGCACGATCGGAGAGGTTAGGCGCTCCGACAGTAGCAAAGCCTGGTAAAGGAGGTGGGATGTTGGATGAAACTTGTTTTGTAAGCTTGAGCTTAGGTTCAAAATGAAAAAGGTACGGAAGAGATTGGCCGTCTGGTTCCATACCCTTATCAAAGTAGTCTAACAGCTGGATTGGGGGGCGAAAGCTCCTCTTTCCTGTATTCAATATAGACCTGCTTCCTAAACAATTCAAGAAATACCAGTCCGATGCGTATTCATTGCTGTACCAACCGTATTGGTGATGCTCATCTGGAGCGCTGCATATTCCTGATCTTCTTGTCGGTCTTATATTGCCCCAGTGCATACACGGCCCAGATGGCCGCTGGTATCCAGCCGAGAATAGTGATCTGAAGCAACAGGCAGAAGATCCCCTGAAACGGGCGGTTGATTGTGAAGAACACAACAAAGGGAAGCAGGATAGCCAGAATTAAGCGCATAAATGAAATCTCCGCAGGAATGTAAAAACTACTCCACCAGGCGCAGCCTTGCGTGGTCACGAGGTCAGCGCTTATGACCGCAAACATGGTTGAGCCATGGATTTGTAAACACTGATGTATTGCGCATTTGAACTGCTCGTTTCAAGTCTTTTCAGCACAAGAGCGAGCAGCACAGAGCTGAAAAGACTTGCTTGGCTCTTGAACTTAATGAGCCGATTTCATCGAAGCTGGATCTTCGGGCCAAGATCCTCATTGAAGCACGATACAGCTCAGGTTCAGACCAGTTTCGCTCAAGACACTTCCCGCCAGGTAAAATTGATCCTGCGTTCTTTTATTGCAGTTTCTTTGTTTTTCATTTGCCAGCGAGTTTTTCATGAATGCCATTACACAAATCCCGCAGCTCCTTCAGGAGCAGGATCTCGCCTTTACCTTTGCCGCTCCTGCGCAGCCGGAGGCCGGATTGCTGGTCACGGGGTTCTCGGCAACTGAACGCCTTAACGGGCTCACGCAGATTCAGATTGAGCTGGCCAGTCCCGACTGTGTCTGAGTGAAAGAGAAATAACTTTACCTGTCCAAGATCCCCGGAAACTGAAACCTGACCTTTGGCAACGGTGACTAAAAGCCCAGCTTGATCAGGTTAGCTATGAGACTGATTACAAGAACTGCTGGTCTGCTATATTCTTTAGTTATTTCTGTTTTGGCCTCGCCAATAATCCTGTCACTTACATTGAGGCTTTAATGGTTCCTGAGAATTCTAGCAAAACCCTTGATGCAGGTTTTTGGGGAAGCACAAGCCGGCGGCAGTTTCTTGTAAATGGAGTTTTGGCCTGCGCAGCTTCTAAGCTGCTGGGAGGATGCTCTGGCCCCCAAACTGATCTGCGAACGCTTTGGAAGGATTGGCATTCCAATTGGCGGAGGATGCAAGAAACCGCCCGGAAACGTCAATGGGAAGTTACCACGCTTGATATTGCTCCACCTGCTGCTCCTGAAGCATTAGCCATCGTGGAGAGTCGATATCAAATGCTGTTCCCGTCGCAGCTTCGTGCGGTGCTAACCCAGCTATCTGGCTGCGTGACCTTTGGGTGGTACACGCCAAATCATCTTAGCTCTTTTGGCAGGCTGGATATGCCGCAAATGAGCTTTAATCGTGATGCTGTTTGGGATCTGTCACATATCAATAGCTATGCCCTGCCGAATTTTGTCGCCCTGAAAAGCCAGAAGGCATCTGAGAGTATCTCAGAAGCTCTTAACTTTCCTGAAATGTGGGAGAACCAGTTCCCGTTCTATTATTTGAAGAATGGAGACATTGTTACCATTGATGTGTCTGATCCCGACCCGCAAAAGCAACCTGTCCGGTACTTTTCGCATGAACTGGAGATGTTGCATGGGTTAGCGCTTGCCCCAGACTTTTTTAGTTTCATGACTGAAATGTCAAAACTTGGTTTTGCTGGTACGGAGTGGGCTTCATGGTTGCGCTTCGGCGACAACCAGCAAAATGACAGGTATTATTTGAGCTCTGACAGTGAAGGGGCCAAGGCGTGGATCAAATGGCTTGAGCGTGATCCAGAAAATGTTGGCCCGGATGAACCTCCCCAAGCGGTTGTCGAAACAACTCCAGCAGACAGAGCCCTGCTGGAATCTGCGCGCGCCAATTCAGTTTCTGGGGTTAAACGGGCCCTTCGCGTAGGTGCCCATCCTGATTGTGTTCCCGGCAGTGACTGGATATCCGGGAACTTTTTATGGGACCATGAATTCTCAACGGCAATCACGTATGCGGTTCGAAACAGCAACCTTGATATGCTTGAGATTTTGCTGGGGGCAGGGGCTATACTCAACACCCGCCGCTTACCTTTAAATGACGCAGTAAAAGAAAGCTCTCTGGCAACCGTGCGATGGCTTATTGCGAAGGGAGCACGTGTTGATGGATGGAAGCACCAGCGTTATTTCCCCCTGCATGATCTGGTCGTTACACGACGCCAGATAGCTCTGAAAACGCGCTCTGAATATAGGCAACAAATAAATAAGACCTACGGAACGCTTTGGCCTGATTTGAAAGAAGCAGAGCTTAAACGAAAGCTCAACGCGCATATCAGCTATGATGAATACTTGATTTTTCTTCGCACACTTCTGGCTGCTGGTGCTGATCCCAATGCTGCCTGGGATAATGGCATAACCATGCTGGCATGGGGAGATGAAAAGACGGCTGAAGTTCTGCTTGCATATGGCGCGAATCCGAATGCACGCGATGACTATGGTAAGACACCTCTTCACACAGCAAGGACAGGTAGGAAAGTTCGCATTCTCGCAGGGGCTGGTGCTGATGTTAATTTACTGGCAAGTCATTCAACAGAAGCTTCAGGTCTGAGCTACACACCTTTACAAGCTGCGCTGCTCCATGGAAAGCTTGAGGGTGATAGTCCCATTAAAGCGCTGCTGGACCTTGGTGCTGATCCCAAAAAGAAAGATGCAGGCGGGCGCACAACCCTGACATATTGTCATAGTGAGCGGGTTTTCCGACTTGTCATGGTAATGGGTGTCGACCCCCATGCTCTACAACCCAACCAGCAAACTCTTTTGCATAATTTAGTCATTCAGCACGGATTGCCGCGGCATGACTTTTCGGATGAAGTTGCTTTTCTGGATTTTCTGCTCGCTCTTGGTATCGACATAAATGCACGTGATGGTAACGGCAGAACCATGCTGCACTATGCGGCTGAGGAAGAGATTTACGATGAAAGCTTCCCAAACTATGAACTTGCCATCGCGAGAGGTGCTGACGAGGCTATAAGAGATAACGCAGGCAAGAGACCGGTTGAATTAGTCGCTAGGTCCTTAAAGAAAGTCCGTAGTGTATTAGCCCGTAAGCAAATGTCATCAGACCATAACCAAAGCGGAGCCTGAGTAAAGGTGATCGCAGTGCTGTATGGGGTAGCTTGCAGGAGAGGGCGAGATACTACCTTCGCTGTAACGGATTGCACTTATCCGGTGCTCGGATCACTTTATTTGCGAATAGCTGTAGAGCGGACGAAATTGATCCTTCACTGCAGGCGGAGAAACTCTGATCAAAACCCCGCGATTGTATACGATAAGAGCCCTAACCAGATATTTTCTCGCTTTCATCAAACACCGTGACAGAGAGATTAAGGGATGCCTGGAGCTTTCTAAGGCTCCACTCTAGCTCTGAAAGCCTCTTGTCCTGGAGGACCCGTTCCGATTTTCCTTTATGTATCAATAGCGGGCCATTTTCGGCCGAGGTCTGGCCAAAAATGGCCAGCTGTTTGATGATGTTTATCAATAACTTAGTTTGATTGTGAAGGATCTACTGGTTTCTCTGGCCAAAAATGGCCTAAAATGAGGTTGCAGAATATTGCTCGTAGTTCTGCTATCTGACACCTCCTATGCGTGCCAACAAAATATTTTACCAAGCTTTTTCATAGTGTTGAAAGGGGTGTCTGTGTTTTTCAGGAGTGCTTTCTCACTTTGGCATGCAAGTTGCAGTTGTGTTGGTACGCTGTCGCAGACTGGGGTCTGGGGCCGTGGCCCATTCTCATCAAATGGGGTTCATTTATTTGTTTTGCTGCGTCTGTCCGCACTCGGAGGGCGCTCACCAGGAGCATACTATGCCAACACCCGCTTATATCACCATTGAAGGGTCAA
>NZ_LMCJ01000042.1:118558-156575 GCF_001623085.1 Pseudovibrio sp. W74 | reverse complement strand
AGAAGCGCGGTTACTTGCGCAGCTTCTTTCGCGCCCTGCTGTGGCGCCGGCGTAAGGTGGAGACAATTGCTGAAGCTGCACCCAAAGAGTGCGATCCGGCAGGCACGGCGCATGTGGTTCTGCAAGGTCGTGACCGGCCTGAGCGCTCGTCTGACGCGCTGCATGAAGACCTGTCTGAAGAGCTGGAGATCCGGGGCTTTCTGGATCAGTTTCCCGGTCACCGCTTGATGGTCAAACCCGGGGATCAGGCCCATAAGGAGATATTCTGATGGTCTATCCGCTAGCGGAGCAGAGACTGGCGCAACAACATAGTGCAGCTCATGACTTAAATCTCCTAGAAGGTAAAGCCAGAATAGTATTGCCCGGCAAGATTTCCAGGCTGCAATGTTTCCTTCATCACAATGGTCTTTAGTTGCTCGTTTTTGAGAACAATTAGGTTTTTATAATGTCTGTTTCAAACCTGTCTCCTATCCTTTCCAATAATCAGGACCTCGCATTTTCTTTCTCATGTTCGGGAGTAGAAGACGGTGAATTGAAGGTTGTCGAGTTCAAAGGCTCTGAGCAACTATTTGGACTTTACGAATTTGAAATTAAACTAGTTAGTCGCGATGATCAGATAGATTTACAAGAAGTAGTCGACGGTCCAGCAGTACTACGCATTTTGAATAAATTTGAGCCACCACGTTTCATTTCTGGTGTTATTTCCAGAGCTGAACGACGAGATCGTGGGCATCATCATACAGCCTATAAGGTCATATTGATGCCAGCAGCGCACAGGCTTCATCATGCTGCAGATTCAAGGATTTTTCAGCGCAAATCTGTCCCGGATATCATTAAGGAACTGCTGGCAGAGCAAAATATTGGTGATGTAAAATGGGACTTGGCCGAACCTCATGCGGAGCGAGAGTATTGCGTACAATATCGTGAGACTTGTTGGGAGTTCATTGAGCGTTTAGCAGCTGAAGAAGGAATGTGGTACTTCTTTGAGCATCATGATAATGGGGTACATCGCCTTGTTTTTCTGGATAAGAACCAGATTGCTCCAACGCTTGAACATTCTCCTTTACTTACATATAATGCGACTGCAGGAGGCACGACACGTGGCCGGTTCGTCTATGAGTTCGCTTATAGTGAAGAAGTACATTCCAGCAGTTACATTCAGCGTGATTACACCTTCCATAATCCCAAGTACAACTTAGAACAAGAAGGTCAGCGCCAGGAAGATAATGGTCTTGCAGGCGATTATGTAATTTATGATGCCCCGGGCAGATTTAAAAGTGATCCAGTTGGCAAGGCGTTTACACGCTACAGGCTTGAAGCTGCCAGAGTTGACGCAACCACTGCCAAGGGGGTGACCAACTATGTTCATCTCTCACCAGGCTATCTGACAAGCTTAAGCGATCATGACATCCAAGATTACAACATCAAGTACATGCTGTTGTCCGTTCTCCATTATGAGACGCAGCCACAAGCTCTAGAGGAAGACGGCGATCCGGAGGAACCAACAAAATATGAAGCCTCTTTCAAGGCAATGCCAGCACGGATCTCTTATCGACCTCCAGTGAGCCGAAAGCCTTTGGTAGATGGCCCGCAAATGGCTCATGTCGTTGGACCTAAAGGGGAAGAGATCTTTTGTGATGAATATGGCCGCGTCAAAGTTCAGTTTCCTTGGGATCGACGTGGCGGTTTCGATGATAAGTCATCGTGCTGGATACGAGTTGCGCAAAATTGGGCTGGGCCTATGTGGGGACACATGGCAATCCCTCGGATTGGACAGGAAGTCATTGTTGATTTTCTGGAAGGTGACCCTGATCAACCTATTTTGACAGGCCGGACTTATCACGCTCAAAATCATCCGCCTTACAAGCTGCCAGATCATAAAACAAAAATGGTCATTCGCTCCGATAGCCATAAAGCCGCTGGTTACAATGAGCTGTCTTTTGAAGATCAGGGTGGACAGGAGAATATCTTCTTACATGCTCAAAAAGACCAGACGATCAAGGTTCTGAACAACCGCTCAAAGAATGTGCTTGCCAATCAAGTTGAAAATGTTGGGGCGAATAAGTCCATCACTGTTGGAGCCAATCATCAGGAAAAGTAGGCGGCAGCATGAACCTTTCCGTTGGTGGTGGAGGTGCAGCAGGAGGATTGTTAGGTGCATTAGGTGGCCTGGTGAAGTCTGGTGGCAAGAGTTCCAAGAAAGGCGCGAAGAAAGCTGGTAGTGCGCCTGTAACAGAATTTGCAGCAGTGGTTGCAAAAGTGGGCGCTGGTGTTGAAGCGCAGTCAGTTAATGCCGGAGTAGATTTTCTTAAAACAGGTGATCACTTTTTTGAAGGTGGAAAAGCTCAAGCTGGTGCTGGATCGGTTATCGGCGGGATGCTTTCGAAGTTTATGCCCGGATCGGGAACTTTAAGTGTCGTCGTTGAGAAATTCCGCTCCGACACCATTGGCATGGCGCGTACCGAGCAAATCGGGATGATGAAAAACACAGTTGTCGGTGCAATCCAAACCATCATGGTTGGAAAACAATCCAAGCTCACTGTTGGCGAGAAATACGACGTAGAAGTCGGTAAGAAAATCACGTCTAAAACTAAGGTTCACACAATTCTGGCAAAGGACAAGATCGTCCTAGCCGCTCCCGGCGGCCAAATCGAAATTTCCCAAAGTGGCATCACAATTAAAGGCAAGAAGATTGATCTGCTGGCTCCCTCCATCAACCTCAAAGGTGGAAGTGGCGGTAAGGATACCGATAAGGCCATGGCCGAGAAGTGTGGGAAGTAGGGGGGAGCATGGCAGAGGATCTTGCAGAGTTTTTAGAAGAAACATTTGCCTCATTGCGAGCACAACAACCATCTGGCGAACCATCGCGCATCTTCGCTGTGGTAGATGCGTCCCGCGACCCCATGATGATACCGCCCACGATCGGAGCTCTCAGCAATCATTATAGTTGTCTTTATAAGGGACAGGCTCTTGTTGAGTTTGGAGATGACACAGCGTGGATCGTGGAAATCCGCGAAGATGAGGATGTCCTGGACTGGTTGGCCAGCGAGGGCTTTGGCAAGCGGTGGGCTATCTTTGCGCTCTCATCGCTGGATCTGGAGGGTTTTGTGCGTCATCTGCGCAAATTTACCCTTATTGAAGATGAGGGCGGCACCGAGCACTTCTTTAGATTTTACGATCCACAGACCATTCGCCAGTATTTGCCAGTGTTCACATCCGAGCAGCTGTCGGTGTTCTTCAAAGGCATAGATAGGCTTGTTTTAGAAAACACGCTCAATCCTGAAGAACTTTGCATGTTCCATGTTCATGAAGGTGAACTTTGCAGAGAGGTGATAGATCTACCGAGCTTTGATGAAGGCACCGCTGTATCCATGCAGGAGGCGAGCTGATCATGTCAATGAAGTTCAACAATAAGCAAATGCTTGCCAACTTGCACGAGGATGCAGATTTTGCTGAGTGGTATGTCGAAGATTTCATGAAGAAGAATCTTCAGAACTACTACTTTGCTATCTCAGATGAAGGCAAGCGGGAAATGGTGATCAACGGGCGCAACTATGCCCGTCGCTTTGGCTTTAACAATCCTGAGTGGCAGTTCCACTTTGTCACCTTGATGTGGAAGGTCGCGGCCAATTTCTGGCAGTTTCCAGGCTTTAAGGAAATTGCAGAGGATCAGAAAACTTCCGAAGAGGAGCGCATTGATCAGTTTTACAATGTGTCTAAGGATCTGGCAGTTGAAGCCATCATGAACCCAGATGAACGATTTTGGTATCCCGAGATAGTTGATGTCTTGAAGCGGAAGCATCCGCACGAATTGAGGTTTAAGGATTAGACATGGGGCAACAACTTAAAAACTCTGGTGTTGATGTCGACAAAACCCGGGGTGCCTTTAAAGGATTACAGGAGCTTCAGCAGAAGTATCTCGAACTTGGAGTTGACGCAGGCCTTGCTGCAGGAGGTGCTTTACCGCCACCATATGGAACCGCTGCAGACGTGGTCGCGCTCAGTAGATCCGTTTCCAAGGGGGATTGGTGGGGAGCTTTATTTGACGTAGTCGGACTTGTACCCATTGCTGGAGACGCTATCAAAGGTGGACGTATCCTCAACAAGTTAAATGACTTGCGCAAAGCTGTAGATTCAGCCGGTGGCATATTACAGAAAAGTTTCAATAAGACAAAAAAAGTTGCCACAAAATACTGGGATGATTTGGCTAAGAAAAACCGCAAGGCCTATGACGATGCAATCAAGAATTGCAAAACGAAAGCTTGTCGAGAATCCCATGCAGTTAAGAAAGGCTCGCAATATGGAAATACTCCTAAAAGCGGCAAAAATGGGATATGGGAGGGTGAGCGTGGCGATAGCAAATGGGTGCCTGCTGATGGAGGAAAGCCTGTAGAGTATAAAAATGGGTTCCCAGATTATGGACCGCATTCCAAAGGTGATGTCGATATTGCAATGACAGGGAAAAATTCGAAAGATTTTCCTGCTGCCGATAAGGCAATGCAAGAAAAACTCGGTGATCCCACTTGGAGAAAGCCCAAAGGGTATACTTGGCATCACAAAGAAGATGGCGTCACAATGCAGTTAGTCCCAGAGCACATTCATGCAACCGGGCGAGGTGCGAGCACTCCGCACACTGGAGGAGCAGCCATGTATAAAGGTGGCCATGCTTCTGACTTCTAAGGAAAATATTATGAATGCAAAAATTGTAAGAGACGGTGATGAATGGCCGAGTACGAGAGGCATTGCTGATAAAATCAAAAATTGGGAAGTTGAAAAAAAAGTAATTCTTCCAGAGGATTACAAGCGGTTTTTGACTAAATACAACGGAGGGCATATTTATCCTCTGCTATTTAAGTCTCCAGTACCAGAAGAGTTATGGGGTGCTCCAGATGATGATGATGTAATTTTCGATCCTGTTTTTGATTGGGATTACGCCATCGAACGTAGCTGTGACAATTTCAATCATGCCAGAAGACCAAAATCTTCGTTGCCCGTTGGCTCTGATCCTGGGGGGCTGGAAGTTGTTATTTCTCTCGAACAAAAGAGTCTTGGCAAAGTCTACTTAATTCACTTCGGCGTTGGGCCCGATGACGAAGAGCCTGTAATGAGAGCTTATTTGTTGGCAAATTCTTTTAGAGAATTTGTTTTTGAAAAACTATACGAAAATGCTGACAGGGATGGTTATGACTATTGGTATCGGCCAGGAATTGAACAGCATTCAGTGGACTTAGAGTTTTGAGATGGCTTATTTCAAGTCTATTTCTGATACCTTCTTTGCCACTTGGCCAGATAGCTTAAAGGAAAAAAGCATCCGGCATGAGGAAATTGCTTTAAGTCCTCAAGATGTAGTAGCTCTGGGAGCCAATACTCCCGAGTTCTGCGAAAAATTCGAAATGTTCAATCATTTTGACCTTTCTCAGGGTTTTCTGGATGAGGTGACCGTAGGGCTGGAGAAGTTTCCATCTGGCGCCTTTCCTAGGCTGGATTATTGCTCTTGGAAAGAAAGCTGCCTTGTGAACTCGCCAGCACGTACCTTGCGTGATGTTGAAGCTATTATCTTACAGCCCAGTCTACGAGTTGCTGCTGCTCTTATGGAACCAGCAATTCATAATGCAGGGGCTAACTTCTATCTGCGGGAGTGGATTGATATTCCGCGCTGGAGTGAGTTTCGAATATTCATGCGAGATCGGAAAAATATCGGAATTTCGCAATACAATACAGCTGAGCAGTTTCCACAGATCCAGCAAAGCTTAGACGATATCCGGACAGCCCTCATTGAATTCTGCTTGTTTTTCCATAAAGAATCTCATCTTGAGACGGTTATTGCCGATGTCTTCTTAACTGATCAAAATGAGAAACTTCAGGCGCGTCTTATTGAACTCAATCCTTTCCTCAATAGAGCTGATCCCTGCCTCTATAGCTGGAAGAAATCAGATTTCGATGGCAAGTTTCGGTTCATCAAAAATGAAAGAATTGTTGCTGCGCCTATGGCCAGTTAAGGAGGGTGATAATGCCTAAAGCTGCTCGTGTTAGTGATACTGGGTCAGGACATGGTTGTCATTTCCCGCCCACTCCAATCATCTCAGGTAGTCCTGTTGTGAAAATAGACGGTCTACCTGCCGCTCGTGTTGGAGATTCACTAATTCCACACGGGTGCCCTGTGTGCCCAGCTCCACCGCATCCACGTTCAGTCTCGGCAGGTTCTTCAATAGTGACTATTGATGGCAAGCCTGCTGCCCGCGTTGGTGATGCAATCGGCTGCGGTGGAAGCATTACTTCCGGTTCACCTATTGTGACAATTGAATAAGGTGCCAAGACTTAGGTAAACCTGCTCATTTGTTCGGTGTCTGCAAGATGGTTTGAGCAGAAGGTTACTAAAAATTCCACGTCAACGTCACGTCAACAGCTATACTCAGTTTGAACTGCATGCGTTCTCTCTCAAAGATGTTGAATGTGCCTGAATGTCGTTTAAGTACATAAGAGAAGTCAGGAAGTTATAGGCTATCTTATTGAAATATAAGAGTAGCTAAATCTTCTCAATATGAGGCTCATAACCTGAAGGTCGTAGGTTCAAATCCTACCCCCGCAACCAAATTATGATCAATAGATCAACAACATAACAAAAGCCCTGAACCTCTGGTTCAGGGCTTTTTGCGTTCGCGTCAACACCACGTCAACATTAAAGGCACAGTTGTAAAAGCCTGATGAGACAATGCTGGGGGCCAAGTGGTATATGTTCTTCTAACGGATTGGGATGAGATGTAGTTTCTAATTGGCTTGCGGAGTTAATATATTCCATGTACGCTACTAATGCTCGATTGAACTATCATTCGTAGGCGTAGCCAACAAACCAAGCGCTTAACTGAGCGGCAATGGCTTAGTCAATGCGTATAATGCTGGCGTTTGCTGCGATGCAGAAAATTGAAAATGCATGTGGCTGTTTCAAGGTGCAACGGGCCAACTCTGGACATTCGAGCTATTCCCCTAGGGTTTTAGATTTTGCCCATAAATTGCTGTCTACTATTGGTTTTTGGCTCATCTCTCACTGTTATCTTCGCAAATATGGTCACAACACTCCATTATTCAAATCAAATGATCAGTCTATTACCCCCCCCAAAAAAAAATAGACAACCCTGATCCCGTTTACCTTTCTAAACTTTGCGATCATCAAAGCAGTCGATATCGATAGCGTCTAGCTTTCCCTCAGGTTCCACGCTCATTTTTCAGAGTGTAAGCAGCGTTTGCTGTGATCTGAACAAATATAGATGCCTTCAGAAAGGAACGTTCGTACTAATAAGAGGCTCGGTCAATCTCTAGCGGTTTCCAATGCTGGTGATCGACGGCTATGCATTAGGAAAATACTGGCATAAACCAGTAGCCCGAGAGTTGGCATAACAGTCAAAAGCCAGAGAGCAGATTGCACATCATAGTTAAACCAGATGTATCCCAGTAACGCGGGGAAGACTATACGTGCGCCACTCACTGTAAGGTCAACCAATGCTAGGAAACGACCCTTACAATGCTCCGGTGCATTCTTCGAGACGTAAGCCGGTAGAATAATGGAGTAGATGATTTCTCCAAGAGACCAGAATGTAATCCCTAGTAGCAATGCCGTCGTGTTGAACCCGATAACGATCGTCAGCATGCCAACAACCCAGAAGCAAGCAGATATAACCATCATAAGCGGCTCACTACGGTCTCGTATCAAACGCTCGACAATGAACGATGCGCCAAGGACGATTGCTGCATTCAATGTGTAGACAGCACCAACCATTATCTCACTGGTATGAAATACGTTTTTTAGCAATAACGGCACCAGATACTCCATGCCGAATAATACACCTATTAGCAGGATACCGGACAAGCAGAATACCGTAAGCGCTGGGGACGCAATGAGAAGTTGTATTAAGCTTTGGTTATTCTGCGTTTGCTGGGCTTTTTGCTGACTACCACCGATTGTTGCTTTTAGTCCAAAATATATGAGTAACAAGCAAATCGTCTTGGATAGAATGTCGCCATAAAATACAAGCTCAAATGAGCGCACTGCAAGCACACCACCGAGTAATGGCCCAAAAGCCATGCCTAAGTTTTTGAAAACATAGTCATTAGCATAGGCAAACTGCCGTTGCTCTGTAGAAGACAATTTGGCGATCAATAGACTACCAGCTGGCCCGTACATCCCCATGCCAAGTAGTCCGACAAAGAGAAAAAAAGTATAAGCATAAGGAGATGCATTCTGGGTCATCAGGCCCCAATAACCGATGATATTGATAGAAAATGATAAGAGAATAACTCCTTTTGCTTGCCAACGGTCGACTAGACTGCCGCTCAGCAGATTACCCAGGATCATTCCCAAGCTACCAACTGACAGCATAGTGCCTGCAGCAGCGACAGATAAACCGCGCCCATTTACGAGATATAGGGTGAGGAAGGGATAGACAAACATACCCAATCTATTCACCAGCGAGCAGAGGAAAATGAAATATAGTTGCCGGGGTAACTGTTGGAAGTCTTTGGCTATAGTAAACATATCAGTTACCTACTTGGATCTGGAAGGCTTCACGAATGTTTCGAAATTTCTGGGCGACCCCTGCAAAATCATCGCCATGACAAATGTAATAGCCCAGCACTTCATAGCAATGTTCAGCCTCTTTCAGAACATCTCCCTTCTGCGCCCACACTTCGGCTTCAAGGACTGAAGGTAACGCGCGTATGGCGTCACTGTCACTGATCTGTGTTATAGAACCTGTAACCAGAGTGGAAAGGTATTCGGCACCAAAACTTGTCGTGTAGTCTTGGGTGATATGGGCTTCTTCATTAAGATCAAGCCTGACCCATTGTTCTACCAGATCAAATCCGTAGGCATGGTTGATAAGGGAAATTATGGGGCCCCCACCACAGCGAGCAGCAGACTCGCCGAAGTAAATTTCTCCATCGTCAGTAAGATAGAACTCAGTATGAGCAACACCTGTGTGCATGCCAAAATGATTTAAGAGGTGTCGACATTGCGCAAGAATGTCTCTCTGCTCTATATTTTCACCCTGGCCGAGGGTGATAACGCCTTGGTGTTGTCCTGACTCTTTATAGTCAATAATATTGTAAGTATACTGCGAAAGATTGTCGAAAACGGTCTCACCATTCTGCACTAAGCTATCGATAAAATATTGAACTCCATGAATATATGCCTCGACACGGTAATCATGGCGTTCATTACGAATTTTCTTCCAAATTTCCTCAAGTTGCTCCGGCGTTTCAACCTTAAAGGTATTACCGCAGCCATAACCGTCATATGGTTTGATAATTATCGGATAACCGTGTTGTCCTGCGAACTCATCTAAGGTGGCCCTTGTATGGGGAACGCAGCAATGAGGTGTTTTAAGGCCGAGTTCTTTAGCACGCTGTTGCATCACGTTTTTATCTCTAAAATGGATGCCGGCTGCTGGTCGTAATCCGACAATATTATTGTCTTCCCTGCACAGACAAGCAGTGTAAACATCTTCATCGTGGAAAACAAAAATACGTTCGATCGCTTCCTTAGAGCAAATCTCAGCCACTCGTGCACGCACGTCGGGCACTGAACTCAAGTCAATAAACTCATATGCCATGAGCTTATTGAGCATGCTTTTCGGTGGCGTGCTTCCAGAATGGAACATAACATGCAAAGAATATTTCAGATCCTTTATAACTCTCACGAAATTGTCGAGATATTTAAAGTGCATGGCAACTTCACCACGAAAAAATATTACGATCTTTTTCATAATTTAAAGAATCCTATTTGAAATCTATATTAAGTTACAAAATTTATTAGTTTACCAATCTCACCAATACTGGGAGACCAATCTGCCCTACAGCCTGTCGCCAATCTGGATCGCACTCCAATTAGAACTCTCCTGAATATAGGCATCAAACGCACTTGTCTTTTGTTTTTCTTGACAAATTAGCGCAATGGCTCGTAGTCAATTGTATTTCTAATCGTGTACTTGGTATGCGTACATAGAAGTCAGCTTAAGTTAAGCTAGATGAATCGCTCTAAAGTAACTCTCAATAAGATTAAAATAAATAATCAAAAAGACAATCTTATATTGAAAGCAAAAACATATAAGCGTGTAGATTAAAAAAATGCAACCCAAAATATTAGCAGCAAATAGCCTCAACCCACGAGCTAAAGGCTTTCTGATCGCCTCCCTATGAGTTGATTACTGTGTGCAAAAACTAGAAAATGCCTGCTTTGATGAGTTAAATTACTTATTTATCAGATGAAGTCCATACAGAGTTCATGGATTACTTTAAAATAGCATGAAATTTAGTATCTGGTGGCCTGATCCTGTCTCATAGCGTTCATTGCCATTATTCTTAATTCATGGAGCGACGGCTTTGTTATTTTTCAATGAACAAGGCCAAGCTATTTAGAGAACTACCTCAATGTAATATATGTATAAAAATCCTCTTTATATAATAATATATTTAATGTTACTTATTTTAATTAATCTAATGCACGTATATTGGTAATAATATCGAATTTTGTATGAATAAATATTTCTCATTATATAATATACTTCTAGTAATTGATTGATATGAGTTAATGTTGTTAACATAAGTGCAATATTAATAAATTATATTTTGAGGTTATACATGGTTGATCTTCGCATAGGTAATGAAAATCTTTTAAATACACGCTTTAAATACATGGCACGAAACACAATTGATTACTGGATGGTCCCAGATAGTAAGAAATTAAGTGAGACGGAAATAGTTCAGTGTATTTCCGCAGCTCCAGTAACTGATGAAACAACATTCCAGCTGTACCTTCACATCCCGTTTTGCGCCCAGAAATGTTCATTCTGTGCATTCTCCGGAGGCAATACTCTGGATTTCGCTAATGCGGGTGAATATATTGACCTGTTGATTCAGCAACTCCGCAAGATACTGCAAATTACGCCCACTTATGGTCAAAAACGTATTCGTTCCATACACATTGGAGGCGGGAGCCCAGATCTGGTGCGTAGCCATATCGGAAGACTTTTAAGTTATGTACGTTCGCTAGAGGGTATGGATGAAAACACGGAGATCGCAGTTGAATGTGCTCCAGCAACAACCAAACCTGATTTTCTGGACGAACTGATTATTCATGATGTGACAAAGCTCAGCTTCGGCGTGCAAAGCATCAATCCAGATATCAGGGCTAATATCCGTCTGCCGCGATCAATGCGTAAAGTAGAAGAGTTATGCGAATACGTTGGTGGCAAGATTCCAATCGTAAATACCGACTTTATCACCGGTTTGCCTGGTCAAACACTTGCTGATGTTGAAGCGGATTTGGATTATGCCTTGAAGCACCCGATCATCAATGCTGTCAGTACATACCTACTGACACCAGGTGCAGCGCCATCTTTGGTTGCGGATGTGAAAAGCGAAAAGGTGCCTCATGTGCCAACGCATAAAGAACAAGCAATCATGCGATTGCATTCCTACAGTACTCTGCAGCAGTCAGGTTGGGTTCGTTGTGGAACAAACACTTATGTCGACAAAGCTTCCGTTAGTAAGGAAATCATTGATCATTTGCCGGGCAACGAATGTATTGGGGCAGCACATTACGATACGTTTCTGATTGCCGCTGGTGCACAGGCTATCGGTTCAGCACCAGGTGTCCGGTTTGAAAACACTGTAGATATCAATCATTGGAAAGAAGCTGTGCGTAATGGTGAATTTGGTTTCAACCTCAGAAAGTCAGCACTTCATCACCAGAAGGACATGTCTTTGTGGACGTTCCCATTGTTTTATGAAGGGCTGAGAAAAGATCGCCTTCAAGCAATGATTGATGCCGGAGATGTGGATGAAGCACAGCTCTCTACTCTACAAGATTTGATCAATGAAGCGCTTGTCATCGAGGGACCTCATGATTACCGACTTTCGATATTGGGAGAGGTTTTCATGGGCCACATAGTAAGGCTCTTGAAGAAAGAGGAAGGCCAGAAAATCATTGATGCATACATCCATGAAGGCTTCAAGATTGGTGAGGCGATTAACGCTGGTGTAATCGATCATGACAACACTGCGAATAATCGTCAGAGCGTCGTTGAACGAATTTAGGTGAGTACGGAATAGTTTATCTCATACTTTGTTATTTTTCCTAAGTTGATAATCCTTGGCTCCTTCTGCTTTTTCTAGAAGGAGCCAAGCAGAATAGCCATTCCTAACCGTGCAATGAAACCATCTGAAAAATGCGAGGCTGCAGCATATAGAGCTTAGATCCGTCCTACAGCACAATTTTGCCAATTATCGCCGCGTGTAATTGGCCACGCAAATGTTTACTCTCGTTCGCAAACCTGTTTTGCCCTAGTGGAAGGCGAGTGCACTTTCTTGTCTCTCCGCACTTTTAAGTGGGATAGCAACCAGGAATAGTAAGAGCGCCTCAATAATCAAAGGTCAACGCCAGTGCGAATGTCCGCGATTTGAGCATAAGTAACAAACTGTTGAATCTGGGCTAGTACCTGATTATTGATATAATATATTTAAATTAACTGACGCAACGGAGATTCTATATTTTACTCTTGCCGTAATATTAAATTTTCCTTTCAGCGTCGACGATACATAATCGTTGGTTCATCTCTGCTTCACCAAACGTTGCGCTCTATAGTGTTTCGGGGTTTGGTTGAATTTAGCTTTGAACCAGCGGGAGAAGTGGCTGCTGTCGGAGAAACCGCATTCATGGGCGATTTGGGTGACGGTTCGTTTTGAGTTCATGAGGCGCCAGCGAGCATGCTGGAGGCGCATGTCACGCCAGACTTCTTGTGGTGTGGCTTTTGCATGTTCAGTAAAAGCTCTGTTCAGTTGCCTGACGGTGGAACCCAGCATTTCGGCAAGCTTTTCTGTTGTGTCTGGGTCTCTCAGCTTCTGACGCATGATTTTAATGGCCTGTTCCACACGCCAGTTTCCGCATTCCTCTAAATCTTGATAGGGAAGCCGCCCAATCTCATGTGCTGATCGATGCTCGTCTACAACGAGGGCCGTCAGGCCTTTCATTCCACGAGAGCGTCCACAGTGCTTAATCAAAATTTCTACTGCAAGGTCAATCGCAGCAGTTCCACCAGGGCAGGTCAGGATACTTCCATCGCGGACATATAGCTCATTTTCTACGGGCTCTACCTTTGGAAATTGTTGCGAAAAAAGCGGGCGATGGTGCGCGTGAATTGCGGCCTTTCTACCGTTAAGGAGGCCTGCCTTGGCTATGATAAAGCTACCAGTGCAAAGTCCGATAAGTTCTGTCCCTTTGGCGTGAACGTCTCGCAAGAATGCATAGGTTTCTTCTGGAATCTGTTCCATTTGTTCAAGTTGGCCGCCGACGATGACGACATAATCATAAATCCCTGCTTCCTCAAACGTCTTCCATGGCATAACTGCAAGACCAGAACTTGATGCTACGGGTTCCAAATCATGACTTAAAACATCCCAATGGCAGAATACTTGTCTACTTCTATCAGCTTCATCTGAGGAGTGACGCACAGCATCGATAAATCCTGCTAGCGGCAGGATTGTAAACGCCGGAGCGAGAATAAAGGCAAAGCGAACGTCTGGTTCAATCTGTTCATCTGTGATGTGAGGGCTTAGCAAGCTGATACTCCCGAATCTGCAAGTAAATGTCTTTTTTGTTCTATTATTAGCCCGTTACGTACTGCATTTCTCCTTAGCTAACAAGGAGGGCATATGCGCTGGATTAAATCTGTGACGGTAATTGGTGCACACGCTGAAGGGGAAGTTGGGCGTGTTTTGACGGGTGGAGTACTGAATGTTCCCGGAGCTGATATACTTGAGAAGATGGAGTACCTGAAGGCCAATGATGAGCTTCGTCAGTTTGTAAATCGTGAACCTCGCGGTTGTGCTCAGATGACAACGAACCTCTTGCTACCTCCATCACATTCGGAGGCACATGCTGCGTTTATACCCATGCAGGCAGATGGGACGCATGCCATGTCTGGATCCAATGCAATGTGTGTGACAACGGTGTTGCTGGAGACTGGCATCTTGCCAATGCATGAACCTGAAACGACAGTTGTTTTGGACACTGCGGCTGGACTGGTAAAAGCAGTTGCGCACTGCAAAGAGGGACGTGTCGAGCGAGTGTCCTTGGATTTCTTCCCAGCATTTGCTGAGTATCTGAATGCTCAGCTTGAGGTAGAAGGACTGGGAACGCTCACGGTGGATGTTGCGTTTGGTGGTGTTTACTACGTACTGCCAGATGTAAAACAGCTTGGGTTTCGTATTGGGCCTGATGTCGCGCAAGATATGGTTGTGCTCGGAAACAAGATCAAAAGGGCAGCCCAGGAGCAGCTCACAGTTCAGCATCCAGAGATTGAGAACTTCAACAGTGTCGAATTTTTGATGTTTACTGATATGATTGATGGAAAGCAGAGCTCATACCGCAATGCTACGATTATGCCACCAGGACGTGTTGATCGCTCACCATGTGGAACCGGTACCGCTGCTCGTCTGGCTGCCATGCATGCCAAGGGATTGATTGAACCCAATCAGCAGCTCGAAATGCGATCCACGATCAACTCTCGTTTTGAGGCTTCTATTCTTTCTGAGACGAAAGTGGCTGGGCAACCCGCAGTTATTCCTCGTATCTCTGGGAGGGCCTGGATCTATGCAACCATGCAGTTGGGAGCTGATCCAACAGATCCTTACCAGTTGGGTTACACCATGGCAGACACCTGGGGAACTGGCATCGACCATGTTATTCCAGGTGCGCTAGACTAACGGGTGAACAACTCAAACGTAAAGTTTCGGATGGGGGAAGTTACTGAATGTAATTCCCCTTAATCCTGTCTGCTACGTTCTCCAAAATGACTTATATGTTCTTTTATAGGGTGTTATCAGTCTCTTATTCTCAGGGTGATCTCACAATCGAACTAGTGAGGGAATTTAACTTGGGAGGATTGAACTTGGTTTTTAAATTGCGGAAAACAGCTGCGGTTGTGTTGGCGACGGCAATGACAATTGGGCTTTCAACGTTTGCGGTTGAAGCAAAGACAACGCTTAGACTATCTCACTTATCACCTCCAGGCAGTGACATGGATAACTGGGCTAAGGACTTTGCAAGTCGCGTTTCGGAAGCTTCTGATGGCCGCGTAAATCTTCGCATTTTTCCTGCAAGCCAACTAGGTGATTGGGAGGAAGTTTATGAGCAGCTGAGCCAAGGTTCTGTTGATCTGGCAATTCAGTCAATCTCAACGAAATTTGACTCGCGACTTTCTCTAACATGGTTTCCTTACACCGCAGTTGACTATGACAGCGCAAAAGATGCCTGGAACAATGGTGGCTTTCTCTTCAATATCGTGAATGACCTCGTAAAGCCGCAGCAAATTCAGGTTTTAGCACCTTATGCAAACGGCTTGGGCGGTTTGGCTGTTGGCAAACCTGTCGATGATCCGAAAGATCCGAATGCGGACCATAGTGAGCTCAAGATTCGCGTCTGGCCATCGGGCGTGGGTACGCACAAGCCGCTGCTGGAGCGTCTGGGGTATTCAACAACCACAATGCCTTGGGCGGAACTCTACACTGGAGTGCAGACCGGCGTAATCGACGGAATGGTTGGTGGCGTTCCTGAAAATGCGGTTCGTGATTGGAATGGTGTTGTCGATACATGGTTGCAGATCAACGATCATTTTGAAATCAACTGGTTGCTTTCATCAGCCTTCTCCATGGCTCAGTTACCAGAAGAAGATGCAGCCGTGTTGAACGAGATAGCTGCCCAGATGGCTACGGAGCGCTTTAACGCCGTAGAAGAAGCTGACAACCGCTACCTTGAAGAGCTTAGCAAGAATGGTGTGACTGTTGTTACCTATTCACGTGATGAGATCGAAAACATGGCAAAAGCCGTGCGCGTTGATGCATGGCCGAAGATGAAAGATCAGATCGGCGACGAGCTCTATGAGCTGCTTGAAAGCCGCTACTCAAACTAATGAGTTTCGAAGACCGGAGATCTCCTCCGGTCCTCGGACAAAATAAAAGAGGGCGGTATGCTTCAAGAGCGCCAAATACACATTAAGAACCCAATCTGGCAACTCAAGCTGAAGCTGTTGCGGTTCATTATGTTCATCACAAGTATCGCATTCACCACAGCAGTCTTTCTTCAGGTCGTGATGCGATATCTGTTTAACTATTCGCTTTTTGGTGTTGAAGAGTTCGCCAGTTTTGCTGGTGTCATTATGTACTTCGTTGGGGCAGCGTATGGAACGCATGAACGCAGCCACATCTCGGCCAGTCTAGTGGACACAATATTCGGAGAAGGACGCATCACTGCAGGCGTCCATGCCTTCACACGCCTCTTGTCTGCAATTTTGGTGGTTTATATCCTCAACTCACTCTGGGGGCTGCTCGTCTTCACAGAGCGTATGAACACCGTATCAACGGAGCTACGTCTCCCAATGATCTGGATCTATGGGACGATGTTCGTGGGACTGGCTCTGACGGCTTTCTATTTCCTGCTCGAGTTTATTGAAAGCTTCCGCGCAACAATCTGGCACGCACCAAATACGGAATCCTAAATCATGAGCTCCCTAATTTTGATGGACGTTGCGCTTCTCGTGACGTTGATGATCCTTGGTGTACCTGTTGCTTTGACATTTGTAGCCGCAGCCGCATTCCTGATCATCTTTGGTGAATACAACTCGACAACCTTCTTGATAACTGCAGGCTTTTCTAAGCTTTCTTCAGTCGTATTACTTGCGATCCCACTGTACATTCTAGCTGGTGGTATCATGACACAAGGTGGAATTGCCAAACGTTTGCTTGAAGTTGCAGACAGCTTCTTTGGTCGATACCGCTCGGGTCTTGGTGTTGTAACCGTCATCACAACTGCCGTTTTTGGCGCAATCTCCGGGATGGCATCTTCTGCTGTTGCTGCTATCGGTTCTATTGCCATTCCAAGAATGGTGGAACGAGGATATGACCGTGGCTATGCGACAGCTCTGGTCAGCTGCTCAGCAGTTCTGGCGCTGCTCATCCCTCCCAGCGCGACCATGATCCTTTATGGCTGGGTGACAGGTACCTCTATTGCAGCAAGCTTCCTTGCACCTTTGGTTCCTGCACTGTTGCTTGTTGGTCTGTTTTCCTTCTGGAACATGGTCCTGACACGCAAGATGGAGATTACTGTTCCTGAAGCCCAGCCGTTGAATGTGCAGATCAAAACAGTTTTCCAACGCACACGAGAAGCTGGCTTCGGGTTGGCAATGCCTTTGATCATCCTGGGGTTTATCTATGGAGGTATCACCACACCTACTGAAGCTGCTGCTGTGGCTGTGGTCTACGCATTGCCAGTCGCGTTTCTCGTTTATCGGGAGCTGACATTCAAATCGTTTTACGATGTGGTTTGGAAAGCAGCTCAAGTGACTTCGGTACTGATGCTTGTGATCTTTACAGCAAACATGCTAGCGCGCGTGTTGACGCTTGAAGAAGTGCCTCAACAGATACTGGAGACGATGCTCTCCATTTCTGATGATCCGATCGTACTTCTGCTGCTTGTAAACGGCTTCCTGTTGCTTATTGGGATGTTTATGGAGGATGTTTCTGGCATCTTGCTTGCAGCTCCGCTGTTGCTGCCTGTGGTGACCGAGGCTGGCGTACATCCGGTGCACTTTGCTGCGATTATTGGAACCAATCTGGGCATGGGTCTTATTACGCCGCCCACAGCGCCAATCCTCTATTTTGGTACTTTGATAGGGCAGACGTCGCTTGCGAAGGTTCTAAAACCTACTCTGGTGTTTGTTTTCCTCGCATATATGCCAGTGGTTCTGCTCACCACCTTTGTCCCAATACTATCCATGTGGCTGCCGATGGCCGTAACAGGCATCAGGTAGGAGGCAGGTAAATGACACTTCGAATTCTCATTCCCATTGATGTGGAAGAAAAACGCTCATGGACCGAGATTTTGCCAGAGCTAAGGCTTCATGCAAAAGGCAACTCAGTTGAGTTGACCTGCATGACAGTTGTTCCTGATCTGGGCACAGTGATTGCGCAGGCCGCTCAGGCTGCACCTTTTGTATCGTTTGTGCCTGGCGAGCTGAAGGAAAAAGCCCTCGAGGTCGCGCAGTCCCGGCTTGGCGAGATAACCGAAACAGAGGAGTTCGGAATCATCAATCGGTTTGCTCGATCTGGCAACATCTATTCGGAGGTCCTGCAAACCGCTGATGAGTTATCAGCAGATCTCATTATCCTGATGTCTCACATTCCTGATTTCGGAGATTACTGGCTGGGTCCAAATGCAGCAAAGATTGTTCGTCATGCAAATTGCTCTGTGTTGGTGGTACGACCCAAGAACAAGAGAGCTACTCATGATTGATGCCTCCAATTCAACGACGAGCTATAAGAATGGTCTGCTGAAAGTTGCTGTTGTTATGACGGGGGGGACGATAGCGAAAAGCTATGATCCTAACTCAGCACGACTTTATAATTTTGAGCTCAAAGTCAAAGAGATCATTACTTCCTTAAGCTTGCCAGATCTGGAGTTCACGTTCGTTGACTTGATGCATCTGGACTCTCTTGAAATTGGTGATGAAGAACGTGCTCAAATTACCCGTTCAGTTACAAGTGCTGCTGCAACTCATGATGCGGTGATTATCACGCATGGTACAGACAGCATGGCGCTGAGTGGTGAGGCATTATGTTGTGCGGTCAAAGCACCTCGTGTGCCGGTGATTTTTACAGGTGCGATGGTTCCCTATGTCATTGAAGGGTCTGATGCTTCTCAGAACATGATTGAGGCATTGGTGTGCGCGCGGCTCTTACAGCCCGGCATCTATATCGCCTTCCATAACCGCGTTCTGACGTTGCCTGGAGCACGGAAAGATCATTCTAACCTGACATTTACGGAGGCATGACGGATGCCAAGAATTGAAACTGATAGCATCGGGTCTCGCGAACTACCTGATGATGTATTGTTCGGCATCAACACGCTTCGCGGTGCAGAAAACTTTTTGATCTCTTCTGCAACGATCGGTGACGACCAAGCTCTGGTCTGGGCTCTTGCGATCATCAAGAAGTCAGCTGCCCAAGCTAATGGTGTATTGGGAGGTCTAACCGTCAAGCAGACTAATGCGATCTCCGCGGCGTGTGATGAGATTATGGGTGGCAAGCATCATGACCAGTTCATCATCAACATGTTGGAAGGTTCCGGTGGTACGTCTATCAACATGAATGCCAACGAAGTCATCGCTAATCGTGCCTTGCAGATTATGGGATATGAGGCTGGAGCTTACGAATACTTGAAGCCTAACGACCATGTAAACATGGGACAATCAACCAATGACGTGGTTCCTACTGCTGTCAAGCTGGCTGTGCTGCTGAAAGTTCCAGCGCTTACTATGGCTCTGACAAGGCTGGGAGAGGCATTTCAGCTAAAAGCAGATGAGCTTGCCGAAGTACTCAAAATTGGCCGTACATGTATGCAAGGTGCGCAACCAATGACCATGGGACAGGAGTTCAGCGGATACTCAGCTGCTATTCTTCGAGCCCGTGACAAAATCATGGATACTACTGAAGCCCTGCAAGTTCTGCCGTTGGGAGCAACTGCAATCGGAACAGAGCTCGGTGCTCGTGCAGGTTATCAGGAAGCTGTTTATCGGTATTTAGGTCAAGAATTGCCACATCCTGTACAGCAATCTGACAACCTGTTTGATGCGATGCAGAACTCAGATGGGTTTTCAAGACTTTCTGCTGAACTGCGAGTTACTGCTGAGATTTTGGGCAAGATCAGCCTCGATTTAATTATGATGTCTTCCGACAAACAATCCGGCATCGGTGAAATCAAGTTACCCGCGATTCAGCCAGGCTCATCGATCATGCCAGGTAAAGTGAACCCGGTGATGCCTATGATGGTTCAACAGCTGGCATTTGCTGTGATTGGTAATGACACGGCGATTTCACTTGCCGCTCTCAATGGACAACTCGAGATCAACCACTTCGAACCGATTATCGCGTCTCGATTGTTTGACAGCATAGATTTGCTTACGCATGGTGCGGATCTGTTTGCGAAAAAATGCGTGAATGGAATAGAAGCATTGGAAGATAAGGCGCTTCAAAATCTCCTCAACTCATCTGCTCTTGCTACCGTATTCGTACCCATACTTGGATATGCTGAGGTCTCCAAGATTGTGAAGGAAGCTGATGTAAACGGAAAACGATTTGTCGATGTCATTGTCGAAATGGGCTTGATGTCACGAGAACAGATCATAAGCAAACTCTCGAATGCTGCTCTTTGGGGCTCCGCAAAATGCTCTAAAGAAGCAATTTCCCTGATCTAGCAGTCCAGCCTTTGCAAAAGCGAAAGCTGCTTCTTGAACAGGCTCATTTGAGCAGTCCTGATATTCTAATCTTCGATGAAGCGACCTCTGCGCTGGATGAGGCGAATGCTACTCAGATCGTGAGCATGATACAAAACCTGACAACAGATCATGGAGTGTTGCTGATAGCTCATGACTGCTATCGTAAGCACGATTATCGATTTGAATGACAAAGCTACTTTGGAGAACAAGTAGAGGAATGTTTGAAGAGAGCGAGGCCTTCGTAATTGTTCCCATCGAAGCCTTCTGGATAAATGCGTGGGTGAGGGGGCGGTTCATTTAAAGCTCAGGTGCAATTATGTGAACATCAGAACCATTGGGAGTTGGAGGCTCCGCTAGGGTTATGTTGTTGGCACGACTGATGTGAAAAAAGGCAGCCGAGATATCCTGAGTGATCTCGTCATGGAGTACAAATGAAATTCTGCCCGCGTTGAGCAATGCTTTGTTTTCCTGATTAAGGTCATGTGCAATGTAGCTGTCTGGATACATCTTATATTGCTCAAGCATTTGAATAATTGCCCTGTTTCCTCCGCCCATGGAGTACACAGCACATATGTTCGGCTCTTTCTCAAGAATAGAGGCCAGGTCTTTTTCAATTTTATGATCAACTCCAGAACCTCCTGTGGTTTCAACAAATTTCAGGTCTGGACGATTACGTGTGAGCCATGATCGAAAACTGAGTGCGCGTGTTTCTTCACCTTTAAAATGCTCGTGACTGCGGCTCATCAATATAGTTCCGCCAGCAGAATGCAGCGTCTTTGAGATCAGGTTAGCTGCAGTCTTTCCCGCCTTTGCATTGTCAATCCCAACGTATGTCAGTCGTTCTGAAATCGGAATATCGGTGAACATCGTGAGGACAGGAATATTCCTTTCTGAGAGCGCTTTGATCATGTCTCTGAGCTTTGGCGTGTCACGCAGCTTCAGGCAAACCCCATTACTACCGTGAGTCATAATGCGTTTGAGGTAACTCACGGCCTCAGCCTCTTGCATATGCTCTTGCATTATGAAACGCGGCCGGATGACGACAGGGTTTGATCTGCCAATTTCACTTTCAACAGCGCGCCGTATCTCAGAGGAGAAGCGGTCTGGAGCTTCGACAACAAAGTCGATAAAGAGCTTCTTGCCGCGTGCAGACAGCTGCTTTTCCTGCAAGTGCAAATCTGCAATCGCGTTTTGTACTCTGCGGACAGACTGCAGACTTACGTTTGTGCGGCTGTGAAGTACGCGGTCAACCGTTGCTGTACTTAATCCAGCTTGAAGAGCGATTTCTTTAACAGGGAAACGATGCGTCATTGATGGATTCTTGATGGAAATGCATATGGCTGGCAATTCAACATTTTGCTTATTTAAGGCCTGATACATCAAGGAGAGGGACTAAGATGGTCAGTAGCAAACAAATTGATGGATTTTACAGGCAATCGGCCTGTGACTTAAACGAGTTCAAGGCACTCGTGGAGCAGGAGCTGTCCGCTGAGACAGTTCCCAACGCCACCCATGTGCAAAGCAATATCCCTATTTACAGCGCAGCGAGCCTGCGAAATATGCTTGAAGACACATCCAAGCGCAGAAGCTTGTTGTCAGAGTGGGCTAGTGTTTTGCAAAATACAGCTGGTGTTCTGGTGATTAAGGGAGCAGCAGAAAATATCGCAGCGATAGACGAAGCTACGCAGATATTTGAGAGCATTATTTCTGCTGAGGGGTCTTCCGGCAATGGCGGTGATCATTTTGCAGCTGCTGGTGCGAACGATCGTATCTGGAACAGCCTGGAGAAGCTATGCTTGGCAGATCCATCTGTATTTGCTCGTTACTTTGCCAATCCGCTCATTGACGCGGTCTGTGAGAGTTGGCTGGGGCCGAATTATCAGATGACGACACAGGTCAATCTGGTCCATCCGGGAGGGGCAGCGCAGCAAGCACACAGAGATTATCATCTGGGCTTTCAGACTGCCGAGGTCTGCGAGGATTATCCGGCTCATGTCCATCATCTGTCCCCCTACATGACCTTGCAGGGCGCGATTGCTCACTGCGATATGCCCCTTGAAAGCGGACCTACAAAGTTGCTGCCGTTTTCACAAAAATACCTGCCAGGTTATGTGGCGTGGAGGCGAGACGATTTCCGGGAGTATTTCGAGGCTAACTATGTGCAGCTTCCACTCGAAAAGGGAGATGCGGTTTTCTTCAATCCTGCATTATTCCATGCAGCTGGTGCGAACACGACGACAGATATTCACCGTATGGTGAACTTGTTTCAGGTCTCATCTGCGTCTGGCCGCGCAATGGAAAGTGTTGATCGTAGTGCTATGTGTTCTAAGGTTTTTCCGGCCCTGAAGCATCTGACTGAGCAAGGGGTGCTATCAGGCAAGCATCTTGACGCGGCAATAGCATCCTGCGGAGAAGGGTACTCGTTCCCAACCAATCTGGATTTGGACCCACCAGTCGGCGGGTTAGCTCCTGAAACTCAACAAATGCTATTGAAACGCGCGTTGAATGAAGGGATGGCCGCAGACGTTTTCACGAAGGAACTGCAAAAGCAAGGTGCCCATCGCCTGCCTTAAAGCCCAATTCCCTAATCGCAGCGATCTTGTTTGTTGACAGTACCGCCATCCGTTTAGCGCACTCAGCCCAGCTGTGAAAGAATCCAATCAAGGAATAACTCAGCGCTGACTTTTGGCGATCACTGGACTTGCTGGTGGCGCTAACCAAGGTTCAGCTGGTTTTTGGTGGGGGGGGGAATGATGGCCTTAGTCGCATTGACGGCTGCTTCGCTCCCCATCTGGCTGTCCGGCGATTAGCTTGGCGTCAAACAAATCACCCTTTGAGATTGCGATCATAAGATCAACCATAACAACGACCTTATGCCGTGGTACTGCGCGGCAAAAGCAGTGTAACTGGAGCAGTCTAAAACAGACAGGCCGTCTTCCCGCATCCACACGTGCAACCAATCGGTGTGAGCGTCCTATCTTGCCATTCAGTTGCGGTGTTGCCTGCTTGATGTAGGCGTCGTGGCTGTTTTGTTGTTTTCCGAGCTGATGTTAATCTCTTTGTTTGAAGCTGCAGACGGCTACTTCAAATCATCAAAATAGTAAATTTAATGCAAGCGGTTGCAATATTGGTAATTGTTAGGTTAGTTTAATCCCGTAGTGATCGGTAGGAAAGATTTGGTGAGTATAGTGTTTATTTGGGTTCTGGTGTTGATATGGCTCCCAAATTCGCTTCATTAATTCTTGCAATCGGTTGCTAACGCAAATGGGAGGAAACTATGAAACAAACTGGTTTACTGGCAGCAGTCGCTGCGTTCACGATGATGGCAACAGCCGTAAGCGCCGACACTATCGGTTTTTCAAGTCCAAATTTTGATGATAATTTCCAGACAGCTCTTCGAGAAGCTGCCAAAAGTCGCGCAGAAGAACTTGGGCATTCAATTCAGATCGAAGATGCCCGAGAAGATGTCGGCATGCAGTTGAGCCAAATTCAGAACTTTATTGCCTCTGACGTTGCAGCAATCATCGTAGCTCCGGTAAGTGCAGCAGCGACCCCTCAAATTACCAAAATGGCAGAAGCAGCGGGTATTCCGTTGATCTATGTGAACCGTCGCCCTGCAGATCTGGATGCGCTGGGTGAAAAGGCTGCCTTTGTGGGTTCCGATGAAACCTGGTCGGGCACGCTGGAAGCTTTTGAAGTGTGCAAGCAGGCGGCAGGCACTGGTAAAGCGGTTATGCTGATGGGTATTCTTTCAAACGAAGCTGCTGTTACTCGTTCTGAAGACGTACGCGAAGTCCTGAGCCTCTCCATGTGTAACGGCATCGAGCTTGTTGCGGAGCAAGAAGCCAAATGGCAGCGCACAGAAGCAAACAACGTCGTGTCAAACTGGCTCAGCTCTGGTCTTGAATTCGATATCGTATTTGCCAACAACGACGAGATGGCTCTTGGCGCGGTGCAGGCTCTCAAAGCTGCTGGCGTGAATATGGATGATGTTCTGGTTGCTGGCGTTGATGCAACGGATGACGCTCTTGCTTCCCTGAGTAAAAATGAGCTGGATGTCACTGTCTTCCAGAATGCCAAGGGGCAGGCAATTGGCTCTGTTGATGCTGCTGTGAAAGCTATGAGCGGCGAAGCTCTGCCAAACTGGATCAATATTCCGTTCGAACTGGTCACTCAGGACAATTATAAATCCTACATGAGCCAATAGCAGGCTTTCAGTAAGGGCGCTCCGTGCATCTGTGCGGAGCGCTGCTCGCTTTGCAACTCATAGTCTATTGGCCGCGATGTCGGTTTGACCGATTTTATCTCAGCCCTGGTGAGGAAAAGAACAATGAATGATGCGAGAAAGATCGTCCTGCGAACGCAAGGTCTTTGCAAAAACTATGGTGGAGTGCAAGCTCTGAAAGGTGCAGACTTTGAGCTCCGTGAAGGCGAACACATCGCAATCGTTGGTGATAACGGGGCAGGGAAGTCCACCTTTGTTCGCCAAATCACTGGCGTTGAGCAGCCTTCTTCTGGTCAGATGTTCTTCGACGGAAAGGAGGTCAGCTTCAAAAGCCCTCTGGATGCTCGGGAAGCAGGTATTGAAGCTGTATTTCAGAATCTGGCACTCGCAAACGATCTGGATGTTCCAGCCAACATCTTCCTTGGACGTGAAGAAGTCTATTTCAATCTCGGGCCCTTCAGTTTTCTGAATGAGAAGAAAATGCTGGCGAAAGCCAAAGAAGGCCTTGAGAAGACCGCTGTTAAGATTCCCAACTTGCGCAACGCAATTGGTAAAATGTCCGGTGGTCAGCGCCAGTGCGTTGCAATCTCACGTTCTGCAGCCTTTGCCTCAAAACTCATTATCATGGATGAGCCAACCGCAGCACTTGGGGTTCAGGAAACCACGCAGGTCGAAAACATCATTCGCCGCCTGAAAAAACAAGGTGTTCCGCTGATCCTGATCAGCCACAACTTACGTCAGGTGTTTAATCTTGTAGATCGGATTTTTGTGTTCCGACGCGGTGAGATTGTTGGTGTTGTGGATGCAGACAAGACGGATGGCAACGAAATTGTCTCCCTTATTACAGGTGTGAAAACTGGCGTGCATGAAAACGCCAGCTACATATAATTGGGAGCACGTAGATGAACGCTACTGCAATCCGAAAGCTTCCTCAGGAGGCGAGCATTTTGATGGTTTTGATCGGAATTGCCGCGCTTTTTGAGATCCTGGGCTGGATTTTCGTTGGGCAAAGCTTTTTGGCAAACTCTAAGCGGCTCGTTATCATTGTTCTTCAGGTATCTATCATCGGCATCATTGCTGTTGGTGTAACGCAAGTCATCATTACCTCTGGTATCGACTTGTCGGGCGGGTCCGTAGCAGCACTCTCTGCCATGGTGGCAGCGAGCTTTGCGCAGGCGTCTGGCGGCTTTTCCATCTTCTATCCAGGCATTGTAGATCTGCCTGTTATTGTTCCTCTGCTGGCAGGTATCGGGGTTGGGCTACTGGCAGGAAGTATCAACGGAGCCATCACCGCCTATACCGGTGTTCCCCCGTTTATTCCTACACTGGGGATGCTTGTTGCAGCTCGTGGGCTTGCTGTGCTGTATGCAGAAGGCCAGCCAATCTTTGGTTTGACCGAGCAATATACGGCGATTGGGCAAGGCATTAATCCGGTCCTGATTTTCCTCGGTGTTGCTGTGCTCTTTCATTTTCTTTTGAAGCACACGGTTTATGGGCGCCGGACTTATGCGATCGGATCCAACGAAGAGGCGGCCCGAATAGTCGGCATCAAAGTAAACCGCCATAAGGTTCTTGTATATTCGATTGCGGGTGGCCTTGCCGGTCTTGCTGGCATAGTTATGAGTGCGCGGGCGACAATGGGCCAGCCTGGCATGGGCTTCATGTACGAGCTGGATGCAATCTCCGCAGCCGTCATTGGCGGAACGTCATTGTTCGGCGGCAAAGGGAAGATTTCGGGGACCGTTATCGGCGTCTTCATTCTCGGCGTTATCACATCAGGTTTCACCTTCCTGCGGATCGATTTTTATTATCAGGAAATCGCCAAGGGCATGATCATCGTTGCTGCCGTTATCGCTGACCAGCGTCGGCAGGCTCGTAAGGCATAGTTCGGAGGCCATCTTGATTAATTCATCATCAACATTAGGCTCGGCCGAAACGCAAAAGTCCCTCCTTCAGCGGCTTCCAAAGGACACGGGTATTCTTCTGGTCCTCGTCGGAATCGCCGCAATTTTTGAAGTTTTGGGCTGGTTTGTCGTTGAGCAAACTTTCATCTTCAACGGTCAACGTCTGTTCATCATGATCCTGCAGATGGCAATCATTGGCATTCTTGCGATTGGCGTTGGTCAGATTATCATCATGGCAGGCATAGATCTTTCCGGTGGCTCCATTCTTGGTTTCGCCGGTATCGTAGCTGCCTCTCTGGCGCAAAGTTCAGAGTATGCCCGGGCTGTCTATCCAGCGCTTACAGATCTGCCGATCATCTTTCCGGTACTCGCAGGCATTGCTGTGGGAGCGCTGCTTGGTTTTGTCAATGGGAGCGTAATTGCCATTACCGCAATTCCGCCGTTTATCGCGACCCTTGGGATGCTTGTCGCAGCGCGTGGCTTGGCGCGTTGGTATACAAGTGGCAAGCAGGTGAGCTTCCTGACTGAGGATTTTGCCATCTTTGGTTCCGGAGCCTGGCCCGTTGTAACATTCTTGATTGTGGCTGGCGTCTTCCATGTGCTTTTGAAATATACGGTTTATGGGCGCCGTACCTATGCAATCGGCTCAAATGAAGATGCTGCCCGTGTTGCAGGCATCGCTGTCAAAAGGCACAAAATCCTTGTGTACACCATGGCAGGAGCTCTCTATGGCATCGCCTCCATCGTTCAGACCTCGCGCGCAATGACCGCTCAATCGGGCACTGGCCTGATGTTGGAACTGGATGCAATCTCGGCAGTTGTGATTGGTGGAACCTCTCTCTTCGGCGGTCGTGGTCGCATTATGGGCACCATCATTGGTGTGCTCATTCTGGGTACGCTGACTTCAGGTTTCACCTTCTTGGGCATCGATGTTTATTACATCAATATCGTCAAGGGTGTTCTGATTGTTGCCGCCGTAGTCGCAGATACTTATCGGCAAAAGCGAGTTGCAGCCTGATGATGTGTAAAACTTCGAGGCTGGGAGGTCTGCTCCCAGTTTCGAAGGGATAACCAAGTAATAACACCAGAATTTAATTGTGTTTTTTTACTTGGGCCATCATTGATGAACGGATTAATTTATAACTTCCAGATGCGCAAAAACGAAAAGGCAGAGGATGGCTGTTACGCTAAAAGATGTTGCATTGCGTGCAGGAGTCTCTGCTTCCGCTGTGTCACGCTCCTTTACGGAAGGTGCAAGTGTTTCCGCAAAAACTCGCCGAAAAGTCGAAAAAGCAGCGCACGAATTGGGCTACCGACCCAATGTTTTAGCTTCCAGCTTAACAACGCGGCGGACAAAGCTCATTGGTCTGGTTTCCAACAATTTCCATAACCCTGTTTTTCTGCAGGTCTTTGATCTGTTTACGCAGTCATTGCAGGCAAAAGGGCTCAGGCCTCTTCTCGTAAACCTTTCAGGTGAGGTTGATCCGGCTAAATCACTCGATATGCTTCTGCAATACAGCGTTGATGGGGTAATTGTAGCGTCTTCCACTCTGCCTCCTGATTTTGCTGAATCATTCCGGCATGCAAAAATTCCGGTTGTGCATTCCTTTGGGAGATGCAACGCGACGCCGACTGTGCACACCGTAGGCATTGATAACCGTTACGCCGGTGAGTTGGCTGCGGAGCTCTTGCTCTCTAAAGGGTATGAGCACATCGGATTTTTGGGTGGGCCGGAAAATGCGTCATCTACGCAGGATCGTCTCTTCGGTTTTCAACGAGTTCTCGCTGAGCATCCTAGTGTAAAATTATCCGTCGATTTTGCGGAGGATTACTCTTATGATGCAGGTAGGAAAGCGATGCAGAGCATCTTGCTGAAAGACCGCGCTAACGCTTATTTTTGTGGTGATGACGTGCTTACTATCGGAGCATTGAGTGCCGCGCAGACCGCTGGTCTAAAAGTACCGGAAGAAATAGGCTTTATTGGCTTCAACAACATGGAAATGGCAGGTTGGGCAAATATCAATCTGACAACCATTCATCAGCCTGTTCAGCAAATCATTTCATCCTCTGTTGAGCTGCTTGTTGACTGCCTGGAAGATCCAGATCGGATTCCTGAAACACGTATGTTTCCATGCCGTGTGGTTGAACGTGGAACACTTTTACAAAAGGCCGCTTAGTTGCTGGCAAATACCAGGGGCGCTTACAAAAAAAGGGGCCAGTAAGTATACGGCCCCTTTTCAAAAGTGTTACTTCAGTAGGGTTGGAACGGCGTCTTGCCATGCACCAGCTGCATGCGCTGACTTTACTGCAGCATAGACACTTGCCATAGACCGCAAACCATCTTCACAGCTTGGGAATAGGAAAGTTGATCCCTCAGAAGATCCGCTGGCTTTGTCCGCGTTGATCATCTCTGCTAGGTCGCAATAGATGTTGGCAAAGGCCAGGGGCATGCCTTCGGAGTGGCCAATTGTTACGCGCGATGCGTTTTGGGCTGCATCATACAGGTCACCAGCGCCGCGCTCGATGATCTGGGTACGACCATTCAATGGTGTGTAGTACAACTGGTTGGGGTGTTCCTGTTGCCAGGCCAACCCACCTTTTTCACCAAACACTTGCAAGCTCAGGCCATGCATACGCCCCACGGCAACTGCTGATGTCCAGAGCCGCCCAACTGCACCACCATCCATTCGGAAGTTGATCATTGCGTCATCTTCCAGTTCGCGGGTGGCAATAGTCGATGCAAAGTCAGCTGAGACAGTCGATACTTCCTGTCCGGTTACAAAGCAGGCCATATGCAACGCGTGGATACCTGCATCAGCTAACACGGCAGAAACGCCAGCAGCAGCAGGATCGTAGCGCCAGCGAACGCGTGGATTATCGGCATCAGCTGCGTCGGCGTGGAAACCATGCGCGAACTCTGCTTTTACAAGGCGGACTTCGCCCAGTTCACCTGCGGCAATCATTTCTCTCATCTGGCGAACCAAAGAAAATCCTGAATAGCCAAAGTTTACCGCGCACTTTTTGCCAGTCTGACGACTGATCTTTACGATCTCTTCGCCTTCTTTGACAGTCATGGTCATCGGCTTTTCACAAAGCACGTGAAAACCACCTTCGAGGAAGGCCTTGGTGATCTCGAAGTGTGTTGCGTTTGGTGTTGCAATAGTAACAAGATCAACTTTGTCACTGCGCGTTTTTTCAGCGGCCAGCATTTCCTGCCAATCACCATAAGCCCGGTCTTCTGCAATACCCAGCGACTGAGCAAACATGCGCCCTTTTGCTGCATCTGCATCCAGAGCGCCCGCAGCCAGCTGAAACAATCCGTCAACGGATGCACCTAGACGGTGCGCAGGACCAATCTGGCTTCCTTCGCCGCCTCCAATCAGACCCCAGTTTAATTTAGTCATGATGTTTCCTCAGTGAAAGCCAATGGATTCCAGGTAGTTACGATTGTGTTTAGCATCATCGATCGGAGATGTGTCACCTTGTGGATCGCAGTCTTGTTCAACCGTACACCAACCTTCGAAGCCTGCCTGGCGCAGTTTTTCAAGCACTGCTGGGAAATTCACTTCTCCCTCACCAAGGTTACAGAAAATCCCTTGAGCGCATGCGTCGTAAAAACCAATCCTGTTGGTTATAACCTCTGCCTTTACCGGTGCCGATGTATCTTTGAAGTGCATGTAAGAAATGCGGCCCATATGGCGGTCCATGAATGCAACCGGATCAAAGCCAGCATATGTCGAGTGGCCAGTATCTAAACAGATTTTTAGTAACTCGGGATCGGTTTCAGCTATGAGGCGCTCTAACTCACTCTCAAAGTCCATAAAGCCTGCGGCATGCGCGTGGATGCCGACTGTAAGGCCGTATTCTTCGGCCCCCATACGCGCAACTGTCATGATACGCTCTTTGAATGCAGTCCACTCCTGCAGATCCATTTGCTCGGCTTCACTCGCACGTCCGGCAGTTGGTGCCCTCCGTGGTGAAATTGAGTCAATCAGCACCAAATGCTCGGCACCATGAGCCTTCAGGGCTTCGCAGGTCCGCTTCGCGCCATCCCAAACATCCTCCCATGCTTTCGGATCATGAAATGGCCGGAAAACGACACCCCCAACCAGTTCCAGATCCCGCTTCACAAGCGCATCCTTCAGCACTGCCGGGTCCTCTGGCATATAACCAATCGGCCCAAGTTCGATGCCCTTGTAGCCCGCGGCGGCACATTGATCGAGAACGCTTTCCCAGCTCGGGTTACGTGCATCATCTGCGAACTCTACCCCCCATGAGCAGGGCGCATTACCAATTCTAATTCCCACGTTTCATCCCTTTGTTGTACTTAGAGCGATGTTGCTAATCTACTGGTGCCATCATGCTGCTGTGGCGGACTTATGTTCAGGCCGGAGGAGGGGTATGGAAAATTGAAAGCGGTTTCAATATGATTTGCCACAGCATTGACCAGACTGAAACTATATCGAACGTAAGGCCCTCTCATCTGAAAACCTGCAGCCTTTCTTTAAGCCCGAACCTCTGGAGAACATGAAGTCACGCAAACGACGTGTTCACATATGAACGGGCAAAAAAATCATTCTACACTCGATATAAACGCTATTTTTGCCCCTCTTACTGCGAACAGGTAGGTGTAACCCCTCCGAGCAATCCTAAGATCTGATCGCGAGAAAGATGCGGATAGTTCAGCGCAATCTCATAGATCTCTCACCTGTAGTTACCTCTCATCAGCGCAGTTCCAGTTGGGTCAAAATACATCTCCCAGAAAAGATTTGTTGCAACCGGTTGCAAAATAGGTATCCTTCAAAATTACCACGGCGTCAATAGACGAGTTGATGGGACCGCGAATTGTGGCGGAACAAGGCGACAATTGCAGGCGGAAGGAAATAGGGACACCATGACCACAAAAAGTGAAATCACCACTGGCACAATCCGTTTGACTATGGCGCAGGCGATCATCCGGTATCTTGCAAACCAGTACATAAGTATTGACGGTGACGAAGTGCTGCTCTGCGGAGGTGGGTTCGGAATTTTTGGTCACGGCAATGTGTCATGCTTGGGCGAGGCACTATATGAGCATCGCGATACACTTCCGCTTTATCGAGGTCAGAATGAACAAGGCATGGGCTTTGCCGCTGCAGCCTATGCCAAATATCATTTACGTAAGAGATTCATGTTCTGCACGGCTTCAGCAGGACCAGGCACAACAAACCTTGTCACATCAGCTGCGTTAGCACACACGAACAGGCTTCCAATGCTACTGTTATGTGGCGATGCGTTCATCTCAAGATTGCCGGACCCAGTGCTGCAACAGGTGGAGCATTATGGTAATCCGACTGCATCAGTGAATGATGCCTTCCGCGCAGTCTCCCGTTACTGGGACCGTATTACACATCCAGCACAGATCATTCAGTCGTTGCCTGCTGCGATAGCGACCATGCTTGACCCGGCAGATTGCGGCCCAGCGTTCCTGGGACTGCCGCAGGATGTGCAAGGTTGGGCCTATGACTACCCTGTTGCTTTCTTCGAGAAAAAAGTTCACCGCATCCGTCGGCAGACAACTGATGAGCTGGAGCTTGATGACGCGATTGCACTGATTAAATCCGCCGAAAAGCCTGTGATCATAGCAGGCGGTGGCGTGCAATATTCTGGCGCAACGCAGGAGTTGCTTGCGTTTGCTGAGCAGACACAAATTCCGGTTACAGAAACAATAGCGGGCCGTGCAAACCTGCTGTCTGATCACCAGCTGAATTGCGGACCAATCGGCGTAACAGGCTCAAACTCGGCAAATGCTATTGCTGCTGATGCTGACGTGGTTATTGCTGTTGGAACACGTTTACAGGACTTTACTACAGGGTCATGGACCGCTTTCAGAAAAGATGCTCGGTTTGTTTCCCTGAATGCCGCTCGTCATGATGCAAGCAAGCATCGTTCACTCCCTGTCGTGGGAGATGCAAAACTAGGATTGTCTGCGCTTATTGCATCCTTAAAGCAATACAAGGCTCCAGAGACGTGGACCGCATTTGCGCAACAGGAGAAAGCAGATTGGCTTTCCTATGTGAAGCACAATGTTGACCCCGCAAATGGACCTAACAGCTATGCGCAGGTTATCGGTGCCGTAAACGACCTGTGTGACACCAATGACAGGGTTGTTGCAGCTGCAGGCGGCCTGCCTGCCGAAGTTACCGCTAACTGGCAAACCAAAGCCATCGGCTCGGTTGATGTTGAATTCGGCTTCTCATGCATGGGCTACGAGATTGCTGGCGGTTGGGGGGCACGTATTGCTCAATCCGAGAAAGAGCCCGATCAGGATACCATCGTGTTTACAGGTGACGGTTCCTACCTGCTCATGAACTCGGATATCTATTCCTCCGTCCTGACCGAAAAGAAGCTCATTGTCATGGTTTGCGACAATGGTGGCTTTGCCGTGATCAACAAACTTCAGAACAACACCGGCAACGCCTCTTTCAACAACCTGATCAAAGATTCACCAACAATTACAAACCCTGTTGCAGTGGATTTTGCTGCGCACGCAAGAGCTCAAGGTGCACTGGCAGAAACCGTAGAGACGATTGAAGAGCTGCGTGAAGCGTTCAAACGGGCAAAGGCAGCAGACCGAGCCACGATCATTTCTATTCAGGTGGATCCTTATGAAGGATGGACGCAGGAAGGTCATGCATGGTGGGAAGTTGGACTGCCTGAAGTTTCTAACAGTCAGAATGTACGCACCGCACGTGAAGAATGGGAAGCTGGTCGCGTGAACCAACGTGTGGGGGTGTAATGAGCAGGCTTTTGGAAAAACTGCAGGGAAAAAGATATCTGGTTGTTGGGCGTGCAGGCATGGACCTCACGCCGGAACCTGCTGGTACATCAATTGAAGATGCACAAACCATGTCAGTGCATCTGGGGGGATCAGCTGCCAATATTGCTGTCGCTCTGCGCCAGCAAGCGTGCCACGTCTCATTGTTAACGAGGGTCTCAGACGATGCAATCGGGCGTTTCTGCGTCAATCAATTGGAGCGGTACGGAATAAACCACAAATACGTCACCCCAATTGGCGGAGAGTACAGAAACAGCCTTGCACTCTCGGAAGCACGTTTGCTTGACCATCAGACGACCATTTACCGAAATGGTGCAGCAGATTTTATGATGAGTGAAGCCGATGTAGATGCTGTTGATTTCTCTCAGTTTGATGCAATCGTAACCACAGGAACTTTGCTGGCCTCTGAGCCATCTCGCGCGGCGACTTTTTACGCCTTGGAGAAAGCAAAAGCCGAGGGATTGGTTTCGATTTTTGATATCGATTACCGCCCCTACAGTTGGGCATCCGCACAGGAAGCCACAGAGACATATAAACGCATGAGCTCACTCTGTGATGTCATTGTAGGGAATGACGAGGAGTTTGGTTTCATGGCTGGGAACATGGCTAATGGGCCGAAGTTTGCCCATGAACTTGCAAACAGACCTGACTGTATCTGCATTTATAAAATGGGCTCGAAAGGCTCAACCACCTACACTGAAAATGAGTCATTTCAGACCGGCATATTCACTGTTTCTGCAGTGAAGCCGACGGGTGCAGGAGATGCATTTCTAGGTGGTTTTCTATCCTCACTTTCGAATGGAAAGAACTTGCAGCAGAGCGTTTTTCGCGGGTCTGCCTGCGCAGCAATTGTGGTGTCCAAGGTTGGCTGTGCAACAGCAATGCCCGATGAAAAAGAGCTGGTTAGGTTTTTGAAACAACACAGCATTTCCATAGAAGAAACATTGAGTTTGACGAAGGACTAAGCATGCATATCCCTCCATATAATAATCAGAATAAGCCCATCGTAGACGTTGATGATGCCCGCGTCCCGTTAAATTACTTCAACATCGTAAAGCTGAAGCAAGGGGAAGCATTCCACTATCAGGTCCCCGGTTATGAAACCTGCATCGTACCTGCAACTGGCTCGGTAAACGTTGAATGCGAAGGGTTGAACTGGAATGGTATAGGCGGTCGCGGCGTAGATGTTTGGGATGGTGAGCCTGAAGGCGTCTATATCCCGACAGGAGCGAAAACAACAATTGTTTGCGTCAGTGATGCCGCCGAAGTGTTCATCGCTGGAGCGCGATATGACGGTGTTCTGACACCATTTGCGGTGACAACATCTGACCTGGATGTTGTTCAGTACGGCTCAGATGACACGAAAACACATCGCAAAATCAAACATATACTTGGAACCAAATATCACGATAAAGTTGGCCGTCTCTTGGTTTCCGAGCTGTTTACTGTAGGGCAAGGTGGCTGGTCAGGATTTCCTCCTCATAAGCATGACACAGACAATTTGCCTTATGAGACACGGCATGACGAAACTTACAACTTCCGCTTCCGGCCCGGACACGGCTTTGGAATGCAACTGCTTCAGAAAGAAGATGGGAAAGTCGGGGAAGCCTATCACATCGTAGATGGATCAACTCTCGTTATCGATAAGGGCTACCATCCTTGTGTCGCTGCACCGGGCTATGAAATGTATTACTTCACAATTCTCGGCGGCCTCAGTCAACGCTCACTGGTGCAGCATTTCCAGCCAACGCACGCATATCAGGTCGAAACGATCCCAGGCATCAAAGACATGATCGCCAAGTTTAAGTAGTGATACAGTAATGCCTATTGCAAGTCTTAAAGACGTTTTAGTGCCAGCTATGAACAATGGGACAGCAGTTGCTGGCTTTGTTGTCTTAGGTTGGGAAGATGCACGTGCATTTGTGGAGGCTGCCGAAGAGATCGGCTGCCCGGTCATTCTGCAAGCAGGTCCTGGATGCCGCGCGCATACTCCATTGAAAGTTCTAGCTCCAATGTTTAGAGTTTTAGCTGAGACAGCCTCTGTGCCAGTGGTTGCTCATCTTGACCACGGCTATGAAGTAGAGGATTGCTTGAAAGCAATAGATCTTGGCTTTACGTCTGTCATGTTTGATGGCTCCAAGCTTCCTCTTGAGGAGAACATCCGCCTGATGCAGTCCATCGCTGCAAGCGCTAAGCCACATGGTGTATCTCTGGAAGGAGAAGTCGGCTTTGTCGGGTACGCTGAGGGCGCTGTGTCCTCAGGGACAAAACCTGAAGAAGCCGCGCAGTTTGCGAAGGAAAGTAATGCCGATGCGCTTGCTATCTCTGTCGGCAATGTGCACTTGCAGCAAGAGAAAGCAGCAGTGATCGATTTTGATCTGGTCCGCGCTATTGAAAACGTCACCAACATTCCGCTCGTGCTACACGGAGGCTCTGGAATTCCTGTAGAAATCAGGCAAAAACTGGCAAAAGAAACAAGGATCTGCAAATTCAATATCGGCACTGAAGTTCGCATGGCTTTCGGGCAATCGCTTCGGAAAACTCTGAATGAGGACGCACAGATCTTTGACCGGATAAAACTCCTGACGCGAGCGGAAGAAAGCGTCAAACAAACAGCTAAGAAAGTCATGCTGGATATAAGTATGGCATAGCATGTCTCGGTCTCGAGCAGATAGACTCTCTAGAGGGTGATTAGCTTGCTCTTTCAGAGTGTATGAGAGGGAAAGTGGCGCATGAACAGCTGCGCCAGTACAGAGATCTGCACCTCTCCATAGGGGGCGACAAGCAGTACCTCATTTTAAGATATGCGTTTCGTCCCATAATCTCGGCAATTCACTCCAATGTTTTGAGCTTCAAATATGCGAGGTCGTGGTTTTCAAGTGCGAGATGTACTCCTCGAAGATGCCGCAGATATCACTTTCGTTCTACGTGAAAGCACTTCCCAACTCCGTGATGCAGATCATAACAATGATCCATGCAAGGCTTCTAACAAGACCACTGCAACTGCGTTGCCATTTTACAAGTAGCGTGTTTGGCGATCCGTTGGCGCAGGGGGCACTCGCGCCGTAGCGGTGAAGCAATAACAAAAGATTGGATTTGCGAGGTGCGCAGCCGCAGATTAAAAGTGCGAACCCAAAATTTTCCTCTGTAACTGGCGATCTGGGGCGCAAAGCCCCACCGCATACGAATGCGGCCCGGAAGGACCCAAAAGTCGGGGTAGGGGATGCATGGTATGGGATTGTGCAAGTGGCTTTGTGCGGCTTGACTGCGATTGGAGGAGGAGATCGCAGCTCCACTGAGCATAGCGATAATCTGCCTGAACCCGCCCGTTTCTGTCGCGCCAGAAGTGCAGGGTGATTTGTTGGGGAGTGCGGTAGGACGCAATTGAACCCAGCCCAAAGCGGTCGCGAGACGATAGCAACCGGGAATAGACGGCATCAGCAAGCAAGGCACCTCTTGTTTGAAAGCGCGCGCTCGCCACACTAAGCGGGCCCTCATGCACCTACGAGATCAACGGTATGACACCTATAAGCCCTTGATTGTGCGGATGGGTATGGCATTGCGCGGTACCGGATAACCCAAACTCAAGCCATGTGTAGAAGGCACAAGAAAGGAGAGGACTATACGCCATGCACGTGAATTACATCTACACAGAACACCCACAATGGGGCTGCGATATCCTACGCTACACAAACGAGGAAATGCGCGAGGTCTTCGGTGACAAGAACGCCGAGGAGCTGTGGGCGGGTAAGATCATCCTACACCGCGGCGGTGCTTACTTGGACATGCTAAGCGCCGCCAGAGACAAGCTGGCAGCTGAACTCGACGCCTAACTCTAGCTAGCCCGCAAAGAGAACAGACCCCGCCGGCAGTGCGGGGTTGCAGTCGTGAAGCCGGGCAGGGTGCCCGCTGAATGGAGGAAGTTCTATGAGAACCAGCACAATCAGAATTGCAGCACACGACTTAACCAAGGCAGGGTTTAACGCAAATCAGCCATATGAGGCCTGTGACCCGATCGCCTACGCCCTCGACGACAAAGCCGCGGTCAAAGCGCGGGTCAATGCAGACAGCATGACGCTCACGGTGGAAGTGAATACCAACCAGCTTCTTGACGCGGTAACCACACTGCGAGGGCTTGGGCTGATTTGAGCTAGACAGATCTCAGGATATGGATTGGAACCCCGCACCACGCGGGGTTTGCCTTTTGGCAAGATTGGTTCAGCCAGAAGATTCGTTTGAGGCAAAGGAGGCGTGGGCACCCCTTCCGGGTCTCTAGTGAAGTCCCTTCCCGGTCTATGGATGATCATTGGAAACTCAGGTCAAACTCAAAAAAGCCTGAGAGGCACTGCGCCTCCCAAGCCAGAATATTCCATGAGAGGCAGAACCTCTCAGCATTCCAATGATTTTTAGTCTTTTGAGACTTCCAGTGCGCAAGGTTCAAGCAGATCGGAGATCCTCTCGCTACTTGCCTGCGCATTTTCTATGTGATTGCGCACAGTATCAAACAGCGTCAGCAACGCTTCATATTCCTGGGTGTGCTCCATGCGTTCGCTCATCACCACGCTCATGGAATAGACTAGATTTTTGAGGTGGTTGGTTGATAATTGAAGCTGATCCACTTCATTGCGAAGGGACGTATGGGCACATTTCTCTTTACCAGTTTCTGTCATTTCAAGCCCTCTACTTTGGGTGTTGAACAACCACTCAGCAGAAGGTTTGTGACAACCCACTGGTGAGCGGGAGGTTCACA
>NZ_LMCJ01000042.1:112205-118518 GCF_001623085.1 Pseudovibrio sp. W74 | reverse complement strand
AGACAGGCGGGTTTATTCCCCCGCGAAGGGGTATTGTATTCACCGCCCTCCCGCCCATAAGCGAGAGCTTGCGTAAGGAGGGCTAACTCCAAACACAAATTGACCGCCGAATAACGGCAGCGGTGACCGCTACTTGAAAGAGGTTGTGATGCCTCAAGAGGACCATGCGATGAATGTGGCAAGGTGTCAATGCAAGGAAACCGAATTCCTCCACAAACCCATGGGATTAGCGGGTGAGAGACGATCTTTGTCGAGGCACTGTATTTCTGAGCTTTATGACATTGGTTGACGGATGACGGTCTTCCAATTCTCAGGAGCTGCTCTGCGAATGTCCGTAAGGTAAATCTCATGGTGCTTGCCGCGTAAGCGTTTTCCGTTCTGATTTATGAAAGTATGCACCAGTTCAATTGTAGGTCCTTCTTCGGAGAAGGGACCAACATGCAACGTCTGGGCAGTCAGGCCTTCGTGAAAGGTCTCATATCGAATCTTGTTAATCGCGGGCAAGTCCTTCTTAGCTTTGACTTGGTCTACCGCTCTTTTCACCAGATCTCGGGTTATGAGCTCAGGCTGCATGATCATCATCGTCCATATCCAGTTGGATTTGTTGTCATTGATGAAGTCAGACATGTCGTCGGCCCACCACAAGCCCTCGAGCGGCATAACTCCATAATCAATGCCAGTATTGCTCTGTTTGATCATGAACTTGAGAGTATAGGAAACGGAATAAAGCGCCTCAATTGCTTCGCTGTAGATTTTTGAACCAGGTTCGCCCTTGCCGTCAACCATGAGAAAGTTCATGGCGGGAACATCTACCTCAACAACATGCTTTGCTGAGGGTTTGTAGAGCACTTTAAGCTCCCGCTTGTAATCAATTTTCAACATGCAGCTGCATCCTCAATTTGGGAACCATCAGGCGATTTTTGTAAAGTACACCAGTTGCACGCTTCTGATATATGGGGCTTCCCAATTCTTGCTTTCTTGAAAAGTAAAACAGGCCAGTGTGCAAATTTGAATCACATCATTCGTTGAATTGTGCTGGGGACTAGGTAGAGCCCTTCAGTTTAATTTGTATGGTCAGAACAGCAGCCACAGCACGGCGATGGGCGGTGGAGCGAGTAAGCCCGACCTGAATGCAGATGGGTCGCCAGCGGTAACCTTCTGCCCGCATCCAGAGTATTTTTCTATCATCAGGTTCAGGAACGTATCGTAGCCAATCGATGGCTTCTTCCATGCGCTGAATGTCTTTGGCGCTGGGCACTGTTCGGATTTGGGTCTTGTTGTAGCCATAAGCCTCATGAACATCATGGATGACTTGCGGCCAGGTGTTGCCGTCCCGCCTTGGTGTTGACCTTGGTGGATTTGGAAGTCGCCGTAACGTGCTGGCCGCAAGTTCAAGCCGGTCGACGATCTGTGTGGTGTTCAGGGCCAAACAAGTATCTCCTAGCTGTTGGACTGAGGCATCACTTGAGCTTCTAAAACGCTGTTCAGCACCCGGATATGGAAGTTGCGGGCTGCCATGATGGGTTCGGCCAGAGTGATCAGTTGACCGGGGGTGGGCGCGATAGTCTTGCTGCTGCGCCTCCAGGTCTGACAGGTGGCAAAGATTACATCAGTTGGATAGCTGCTTAGATCCTGGATCCAATCCTCAATCAGTTGTGTGATGGCCTCTGGTGAGAGCCGTTTTTGCGGATAGTGGTTGAGAAGCTGACCAACAGCCAGGCTCACTGGTTTTGACCCACCAGGTGCGTTGGCCTGTGTGAGTGTGCTGAGCAGTTGCTCCAGTTCCTCAATCTCCTGAGCTGTCCGCTGCGCCTGACGTCGTTCTGGCCGTGTGGTGGTCAGCTGCTGCAAGAGCCTCATCCCAGGCTCTCTGCCAAACATGGGAAATGGATTTTTTGCGCTTGGAGGGTTCATGGGATCGAACAGATTGCTCATGGGATTTCTCCTCGGATTGAAGGCCTGCCTGTGCTTGAGGTTTTGCCCGAAGTTGCTCACAGGGCGGGTTTTGGGGGTAAGGGGGAAAAGGTTCTTTTGATGGTTCTAAATGACGGTTCAAGGGGGGCACCACGTGCCGGTTGGTAGCGGCACCACATGCCGGTTGGTGCGGCACCACGTGCCGGTTGCTGGCAGGTCCTTCCGGCACACCATGCCGGCTGGTTGTTCCGGGTTTGATCGCTGGTAAGTTTTCCAAGGCAGGGTGATCATTTTGATCGGGAATGGCCCTGCGTCCGTCAAAGCCAGTAAGGACGAAAATATCGGACCTGCGAGAGCCATTGGCACGGCGACGTTGGTAGCGGGTGATCAGCCCCAGCGCTTCCAGGTCATTCAGGCAGTTGCGCAGCTTGCGCTCGCAGCAGCAGCACGCCTCCTGCAACGTCGTTTGCGATGGCCAGCACAGGCCGAACTCATCGGCAAAGTTGGCGATGGTGATGAGCACAAACTTCTCGATCGGATCGGAAACTTGAGAACACCCATAAGCCCAGGTGATCGCTTGAACGCTCATAGGTTCGAAATCCTGTTCTCACGGATTTCCTTTTGCTTGAGCCACTCGATGACAGAGGCGCGGCGATAAAACACCCGCCTGCCAGTACGCACACACGGCGGGCCAATACGCATGGTCTGCCAGCGGCCCAGCGTATCAACACAAACGCCAAGCTCTTTGGCCAGCTCGGCGCGGGTCATCCAGCCATCAAGGATGGCCTTAGGTTCTGTTTGTTCAAGTTCCGGGGTAGGGACGTTGTCTTCCATGTGCTCCTCTAAAGCAGGACCGCTTGGGCTCAAACGGTTTGCGGAAAAGCTAAGCATGGAGAGCAAATGGGCGTATAGGCGTTCAAAGGCAGTGAAAGGCGTTCATAGGCGTTCAAACATTAAGGCAACGCCTATTGAGGACAACCGAACCGTTTCCTGAGGCTGCTCCGCCGGTAATCCACCTGATGCATCGGAGGCCTCAAACCAAGGGCTGCAACTGCCCCTGTGAGTTCATGAAGATTTGGAATATCCCATAGATATCAATGGTCAATTTTAGAATTCGAGTTGCAGCAAAAACCTTCAGTATTTCAAACAGTTGATATTCTGGTCAAATCAACTCTGCTGGACGTGCTGATTTGAGAAACTGGCCTGTTGTAAGCCGGTAAAGGTCTTAAGTTTTTCTGGAAATAGCCTGACCTAAACGGCAGGTTGAATGCGAACTACATGCGGTGATGTGTTCTTTGATGAGGCCCAATAGAAACTGGGTGCCACAGGGGAGGGATACCAATGACGCTGCCATCAAAAGAGTATTTCACAGTTTTTGAAGCCGAGGCGCGTTGGGGCGTTCCTCTTGCCACCATTGCAGGCTGGGCTGAGGCGGGGCGGTTTCGCCTTGTCACCAGTACGCCATTGGTTGTGTGCGGGGCACAAAAAGTATGTGAGATGGTGGAGCTGTGCGGATCGGATCTGTTCAAAATGCTGGGAACCGCGGGGGTACCTGCACGCACCTGCCTCGTGCACCGCGTGATCCCTTTGCGCAAGAAAGGTGCCGAATTGCTTTATGTCACCTGCCCCAGGCAAGGTCTGGCAGTACAGCCCGATGAGCTTTGGATTCCAGCGACTGATCTTTATCGCTTTGAAGAAAAGCATGCTTTTGGTCAGTGTAGTGGCAGGAGTGGCAATCGGGGTGGACGTGAACCGAAGTATGGCTGGGAAGGGATGTGGGCACCGCTGTGTGTGCATCTGTTTACGCAAGGCGTCCCCAATACCCTGAATGAGCTCGCCAGTGCGATGCAGGACTGGTTTATTGAGGTCTCTCCAGCCGGAGAGGCGCCTGATATGAGTACCATCCGTCGCCGTATTCAGCCTCTTTGGCAGGCGCTGAAAACGGCACGGGAGAACTAGCAGGCAAGGTTAGTGCAGAAAAGACAGGTGAGGTTGGAGGAGGTGAGACAACTTGCTGCGTGTGTCGGCGCGGCTTGGCGGACACATAACCTGCAACTGCATTAACGCTTTCACGTAACGGAGATTCCATCAGATGGGCATAGCGCTGAGTTGTGCTCATTTGGGTGTGCCCCAAGAGCCTGCCGATCACCTCCAATGAAGCGCCTCCAGACACCAGAAGAGATGCAAACGTATGGCGAAGATCATGAATGCGGACATCGCAGATCTCTGCCTGTTTCAAGATACCTTGCCAATAGCGACGCATTTCATGAATGGGTTTGCCAGTCCCATCTCCCGGAAACAGCCAGGGGCAGTCTTCAGAGACAGCGGACTGGCGTCTCCTCACCAAGTCAGCGACCTCAGGTGATATAGGCAGGCGGTGGATACGCTTCTGTTTGGTATTGGTTGCTGGTTTGAACCAGGTCAGGAGTTCGAGGTTGAACTGCTCAAAGCGGGCAAATCTTACTTCGCCCAGACGTGAGCCTGTGAGAAGGCAGAGGCGGATCACATCAGCCCCGCGTTTGTCTTTGCTGTTCTCGAGCGCATCAGACAGACGGTTGATCTCAGCAAGTGACAAGAACCGCTCGCGGGCATTCTCTAGCCTTTTGTGGAACCCTTGCGCTGGGTTATCAGGACGCATCTTCCACTGCACCGATAGATTAAACATTTTGCGTAGGATCTCGCCGAGACGATTGGCTCGAATAGGTGTGGATTTTGGTTTGCTTCGGCGTTTGAGTTTCTTTGCGGGACGATGTCGCCCAGCGGCCACGTTGCTGAGCAGCTTGTTGACATCCGCAGGTGAAATCTCGCGCACCAGAAGGTTCTTCCACTGTGGCAGCACCAGCTTACTCAGCATGGAAATCTGGTCTGCCTGATTGCGGGCGGCAAGTTTGGGTAGGTGCTCATCGATATAACGCTCAATAAGATCGCTTACGCGCGGCACTACACGTTCTGCTTCCCGATTGCCCAGCGGGTCGTAATCAAGCTCAATCTCCCGGCGGATGGTTTTGGCTCGCTCTCGCGCTGCGACCACACTCCAGGCTGGCCACTGGCCGATGGTGTAACGACGCTGGCGGCCATTGACGCGGTAAGACACGTTAAACGCCTTGGTACCGGACTTGTAGATCACCAAAGCAAAACCAGATACGACACTGTCAAACAGCTGGTATTGACGCACCGTGGGTTTTGTGTTGCGAGCAATCTTTTCTGTAAGGCGCTGACGACTTGGCACAATCTACTCCCCCTCACATAACATCCAAGTAATGCGTAGTGTGCCAGCTCTTGCAAGATCTAAGTCTTAGCTTATGGCGTGCTCATGCTTGCAGGGAAGTCTAATCGGAGCAAATCTTGGGCGTATAGGCGTTCATAGGCGCTCAAAGGCAATGAAAGGCGTTCAAAAGCAGTGAAAAATAGAAGGGGTGCACGCAGGACGCCAAATCAGGAGAAAAATCCCCCTGCGAAAGAACTGGAAGATGAATAGCGATAGGCTGAGCTGCCAGCTTCAGCCAGTTTGCATATCAAGCATTATTCCTGAGCAGTATTCATCTGAAAGCAGTTCTTCGCTGTCAAAGGTCACTATAAGCTCCCCTAAGAGGAATTGTTTTGGAGGTCATTTGAGATCTGAAGCCCCCAAATTCAGCTCAAAAAGGACCTTGTCTTTGAATTCTTATTCCGATTTCCCCTTATATTTCAGGGATAAGCCAAAAGCAGCCCAAGTTTACGTTGCGGCACTAAATTTGCAGCGCTGCGTCGTAGGCAATTTGCGCGTGTTCTAAAATTAATTTCTCTTGTTATTTCAATAGGTAAATCCGATCAGGTGTGCTCTTTTCTTCTGCTTTCCCACTCTGGCATGCAAGTTGCATTTGTGTTGGTACGCTGTCGCAGACTGGGGTCTGGGGCTGTGGCCCATTCTCATCAAATGGGGTTCATTTATTTGTTTTGCTGCGTCTGTCCGCACATGGAGGGCGCTCACCAGGAGCATACTATGCCAACACCCGCTTATATCACCATTGAAGGGTCAACTCAGGGTCCAATCACTCAAGGCGCGTTTACTGAAGATTCCGTCGGTAACGTGTGGCAGGAAGGCCATGAAGACGAGATCATGGTGCAGGCCATTGATCACACCGTCATCATTCCTCGTGATATCCAGTCCGGCCAGCCAGCTGGTCAGCGCGTGCACACTCCGTTCAAGTTCACCTGCTCCATGAACAAGTCCATCCCGCTGCTGTATAATGCGCTGGTTTCTGGTGAGATGCTGCCGAAGTGTGAAGTCAAATGGTACCGCACCAATTCTTCCGGTAAGCAGGAGCATTTCTTCACCACCTCCTTTGAAGATGCGCTGATCACCAACATCGAGTGTGGCCTGCCACATTGTCAGGATCCGAAGAACGCTGACTTCACT
>NZ_LMCJ01000042.1:111767-112195 GCF_001623085.1 Pseudovibrio sp. W74 | reverse complement strand
CTGATCACCATTGAACTGTCTTACCGCAAGATCATGTGGGAACACACAGTCTCCGGCACGTCCGGTGCTGATGACTGGCGCGCGCCTGCAGCTTAAGTCTCTGTCCTCAATAAGGATGGAAGTCAGATCCGGGCCAGCTTTGGCCCGGACACTGCCTATGGGCGAGTTAAACGATAGGCAGTCTTTGATTTGGGCGTGATCTGCGGAGTTGGAATATGCAATTTGTCTCTGGCAAAGCCTCAGCAAAGCGCGGCTACTTGCGCAGCTTCTTTCGCAGCTTGCTGTGGCGCCGGCGTAAGGTGGAGGCGGTCGCAGAAGCTACACCGCAAGAGTGCGATCCGGCAGGAACTGCGCATGTGGTCTTGCAAGGCCGTGACCGGCCTGAACGGTCTTCTGATGCTCTGCACGAAGATCTGTCCGAAGAGCTC
>NZ_LMCJ01000042.1:99567-111757 GCF_001623085.1 Pseudovibrio sp. W74 | reverse complement strand
AAGCGCGGCTACTTGCGCAGCTTCTTTCGCAGCTTGCTGTGGCGCCGGCGTAAGGTGGAGGCAATTGCTGAAGCTGCACCCAAGGAAACCGATCCGGCAGGCACCGCGCATGTGGTCTTGCAAGGTCGTGACCGGCCTGAGCGCTCGTCAGATGCTCTGCACGAAGATCTGTCCGAAGAGCTGGAGATCCGGGGCTTTCTGGATCAGTTTCCCGGTCACCGCTTGATGGTCAGGCCAGGGGAACAGCCCCACAAGGAGATATTCTGATGGTCTACCCGCTGGCGGAACAGAGACTGGCGCAGCAGCACAGCACAGCTCATGATGTAAATCCGGTTCAGGATGAGGCAATCGCGGTCTCTCTTGAGGCGTTTGCTCAGGCAATCGTGGATGCCCATCAAGGCATGGCGCTTATGACCGGCGGTGCTTTAGATCTGGCCACCTTACCCGGTACATTGCTGGACAGCCGGTCTGGACATCAGCTTTTGAAAGAGATCGGTATTAAGGGGCGTTATTACACAAAGATAGCCAATGGGAAGACCTACGTGATCTTCAAGGGCTATCCTGCAGTGCGCGAAGTTCTTAAGGGGACACGGTATCTGTCGTCCTCTCCAAAGGTTGTTGCTTTTGGAATTGGCCCTGAAGCCATTCGGGCAGGTGGCCGGGCGAACGCGATCATCATGATCACCTGTTATGTGGCTCTGGATATCATGCAGTTCATCATGAGCGATACGCAGCTTTACAGCGAACTGTTTGCCAACATCATTGTCGATGTGGCGATCGGGGCTGTTGCCATTGGGGCTGGTATGGCCGCAGCAGCTGCTGGAGCGCTTCTGGCCGGTGCTATCACGACAGTTGCTATTCCTGCTCTTGCCATTACGGCTGGTGCCATTGTTGTTGGTATGGCTGTCGGCATGGCGCTTGGGCAACTGGACAAGATGTTTGGCCTGCGAGAAAAACTGTCTGCTGCCCTGCGTTGGACTGGTGAGGCTGTTGCGCGCGGCCTTCAGAAAACCGGACAAGTCATTCGTGAAGCACAAGTTTCCATGCGCCAGAAGGTGGAAGAGCTTGAACGCCGCAGCAATCGGTTTTTCTATGATCTGGAACGCGAGACCATCTGGCATTTGGGTGGGCCTGATCTTTACAACCAGATCTACAGGCGGTGATGATGATCAACTGGTACATCAATAAAACCGTTCATTTTGGCCAGTGGATTGGCCGGGATCCGCGCAGAGCACACGGGTTTGCAGCCGCGCTTGATCTTTTGATGGTGTTTTTGGTGTGGAGTACGATCTCTGACTTTCTGTATGCACAGCAGGTCATTGAGCTTGGACAAGATAACTTTGAAATTGCTCATGGCATCCAGGCTTTAGCTCTTGGATCTGTTGCTATCCCCATTGCTCATTTTGTCTTCACGCCCTGGGGCCATCAACGGCTGCAATGGTCCGTAAAGACATATCTCATTCTTATTTTCGGATCGCTTCTGATCTTTGCTATCGCCGGCAATCTATGGGCGCAATCAATTGGGCAAAGAGCGCAAGACGAAGGGTACTTACTCTGCCAGAACGAGTTCTTCGCACCGGCAAAATCCTTCCATACCTATGCGCGTCCAAACACTTTATGTCCCGCTGATGAATGGCATTCCAAACCCTATCCACCGCCAGCGGTGAGGCCCTAACGAGCCCTCCAGACCACTCTCAATACTTGTACGTCCTTTGTTTTTTCCTTTGCCAGTGAGTTTGTTATGAATGCTATTGTCCAAATCCCGCAGCTCTTCCAGGAACAAGATCTGGCCTTCACCTTTGCAGCTCCTGCGCAGCCCAACGCGGAGTTGCTGGTCACCGGGTTCTCGGCAACTGAGCGCCTTAACGGGCTCACGCAGATCCAGATTGAGCTTGCCAGTCCCGACAACGCGCTGGACTTGCACTCCCTGCTGGATACGCCTGCCACACTGACCATTCATCATAAATACGAGGGCCTGCGCCATCTCTCCGGAGTGATTGCTGAGATTGCCCGTGGTAATGAAGGCCATCACCGCACCAGTTACTCGCTCACGCTGCTGCCCAGCCTGCACCGTTTAGCCCACGGCTCTGACTGCCGGATCTTCCAGAAGAAAAGCGTACCTGAGATCGTCAAGATCCTGTTGAAAGAACACGGCGTAGAGGATGTGAAGTGGGATCTGACTGAGCCTCATGAAGCCCGCGAATACTGCGTGCAGTACCGGGAAAGCCACTTAAGCTTCTTAGACCGCATCACGGCAGAAGAAGGCATCTGGTACTACTTCACCTATGGTGCCAATGGCCAGCATACGCTGCAGTTTATTGATAACCCGCAGATTGTCTCGCAGCTGCCGGACCAACCCAAGCTGGAGTACAACGCCATGGCGGGCGGGGCTGTCAAAGGTGTCTATTGCAACAGCTTTGTCCTGCGCGAGCAGCTGCGAGCCACCAGCTTCATGCAGCGCGATTATTCCTTCAAGAACCCGCCTTACAACCAACAACACACCCATCAGCGCGGTGAAGACAACGGCTCTGCCGGAGACTATGCGCTCTATGAATATCCGGGGCGATATAAGGCCGATGGTGTCGGCAAGCCGTTCACAAAACACCGGCTGGAGGCAGCTCGTGTTGAGGCCACCACTGGCCACGGCGCGACCAATGCCATTCACCTGATGGCCGGGCATCAATTCGCCCTCACAGACCACCCGAACAGCGATTACAACATCAAGTATCATTTGCTCACCGTCTCGCATCAGGGCAGCCAGCCACAGGCCGTGGCTGAGGAAGCTGGCAGCGGCACCACCACCTACAGTGCCGGGTTTGAGGTCATGCCCGCGCGCCTGCCATACCGGCCCAAATTGCTTAAAAAGCCATTGGTGGACGGCCCGCAGATCGCCCATGTCACCGGGCCGGAAGGTGAAGAGATTTACTGCGATGAACATGGCCGGGTCAAAGTCTGGTTCCCATGGGATCGTCATGGCCAGAAGAACGACACCTCCTCCTGCTGGATCCGCGTGTCTTCCAACTGGGCCGGCGCCAGCTGGGGCCACATCGCCATCCCCCGCATCGGCCACGAGGTCATCGTAGACTTCCTCGAAGGTGACCCCGACCAGCCAATTATTACGGGACGGACTTATCACAACAACAACAAGTCCCCCTACCAACTGCCGGACCACAAAACCAAGATGGTTATCCGGTCCGACAGCCATAAAGAAGATGGCTACAACGAGATCTCATTTGAGGATGAGGCTGGCAAGCAGAACATTTTCACCCACGCCCAAAAAGACCAAACCATCAAAGTTCTCAATAACCGGGCCAAACGTATTGAGAATAATCAGGTTGAGAGTGTTGGTTCCAACAAGAGCATTGAAATTGGTGGCAACCATCAGGAGAAAATTGGTGGGTCGATGAATATCTCCATTGGTGGAGGATCTGGGGGGGCACTCATGGGAGCACTCGGCGCAGTACTCGCGTCCGGAGGAAGTGATATGCAAACCGGATCAGGCCTGACGGGAGATGCGGGTATCGGTCAGTTTGCAGGTGCTCTTGCAGCTGTTGGAGCGATGGCCGAAGGAGCGTCGCTCGGAAGTAACGCTGGCTTCAACGCTTCAGGAAACCATTTCCTCGAGGCAGGTAAGGAACAGCAGGGAACTGCAGCTGCAATTGGCGGTATGCTCTCCCAGATCATGCCCATGTCCGGAGTAGTCTCATCAGTGATTGAAAAATTTCAGTCCACCACCGTTGGCATGGCCTCCACCGAACAGATTGGCATGATGAAAAACACATCAGTGGGTAATACCGAAACCAAGCAAGTTGGTAAGTTCAAGAAAACTGTAGTTGGTGAGGAATACGTGATCGAAGTGGGCAAATCTAAAATGATCATGCGCAAAGACGGAACGGTGATTATCAAGGGAGTAAAGTTTCTGTTCGATGCCGAAGGGCCATTTATTCAAAAGGGCAAGGTCATAGATCTGAACTGATTGGAGCATCGAAATGACAGTTCAATTAGATAATTACACTCCGTTCCCCAACCTGCGATATTCAGGAACAGACACCGATAATCTGGAATTCGGGGTCTTTATGGTCAAAGTTGCTTGGGATCTTCTGGTTGATGGAAGCTGCGCGATCTCAGCTGAGCAAGAGCCATTTGTCTTTAAGGATGAGTACTATGGAGAGGTGAATGTTTCTTCTGTTCGTTACCCATCTGATTTTGCTCCCTATAAGCCCAAAACAGATTTAGTTCTCAGTGCAACGACATGGGCTCCTGATGGCAAACCCGCCAGCTCCTGGCTAGCAGGTGTTAGGTTCACATCCGCTGACGGGATAGTCAGTGAAAAGGTGCTTAGAGTTTTTGGGCCACGGTTCTGGATTCCAAAATGGAAACGCTCCCTCACTGAAGAGGAAAAACTAAACTGGCGCGAATATAAAAACCTTTTTGTCGGATGGGAACTTAGCGAAGCTAAACCAATAACAAAGCTGCCTATCCGCTATGAATTTGCATATGGAGGAGAGCTATCCAAAGATGCAGATGCCGATGGCGTCCCTGTAAGAGAGGCTTTTGAAAGTAATCCAGTTGGGCGAGGCTATATCGATCCACACTGGAGCGATCATACAGCACCTATGCCAGCTCCTCAGATCGAAGACGCTGACGATCCGATAACTGACCCCTACAGGCAATATACACCGCAAGGTTTCGGTCCCATACCTCCAGCCTGGTTGCCCAGACGGCCACTTGGCGGAACCTATGATGAAGCATGGATAGCAAGCGGTGGTAATTGCTGGCCAGAAGACTATGACTTTGAGTTTCACAACTCCTGCTCTCCTGGCTTGCGTGCTCAAGGACACATTCACAGCGACTTGAAGATAGAGCTCGTGAACTTGCATCCCAGCAAACAGAACTGGCGTATTGATTTTAAAAATATGAGCCCGGTCTGCTTTCTTGAACATGAGAACTTGGATCCAAAGTTCTTGCGAATGAACCTTGATAGTCTCTTCTTGGAAGTCGACGAAGAAAACCTTGAAGATCCAAGGGCGTTCTGCACATGGCGGCTCCTATTTCACCCAACTGAAACATTGGGGATCAAGCTTTTTCTACCAGAAGACGATCTGTCTCAGGAACACCTGGAGGCTATTGAGCTGCCTCCAACACCTGCAGATGTTTGTGTTGCCATGCCTCAGAACATAGGGGGGCAGGATTAGTATGGGTGTACCTCATTCAGCCCGTAAAGACGGCACAAACTACGTTTATTGCAAGGCGCCTGATGTTTGTAAGACCCCAATGGGATCTTCAATGGTGCCAGTACCCTATATGTCTGTTGCTTTCTTCGGAACATCTGCTCGTACATCAAGGACGGTTCGCAATAATGGAAAGCAAGATTTCCAACTTAACAGTAGGGCGACTGTAACGACGGGTCATGAACCGGGCACCGGAAAAGGCGTGAATGTTGCGGGGCATGTCAGCCATTCACATGTAAAAGCCGGACACAAGACAGTTTATTCAGAAGGTTATTCAGTCATACGCGACGGCGATCCCGCACTGATCAATCGTCCCGGCTCCGGGGGAACTGAGCCCCGGCGATCAAGATTTAAGACTACTATAAAGCATATTTAGAGGACATTATGGGTGGAGCATCTGATAACAATGAGGTGGAGGTAACTGACAGTAGTGGCTCGCTGGCAAACCAGTCAAAGGTAAGTGCCAATGCCAGCAATAGTGCGACTGCCGTTGATGCCAGTGCATCAGAGAAGCTAATTTTTGAACTGATTGCTGAAAAAGAAGAAGAGCTAGAGCAACTAAAGAAAGAAGAAAAGCAATTACAAGAAGATTATGCAGCAGCTCAAACTGATTTCGATCGAAGTCAAATCATGGAGGAGCAGAAGCATCTGCAAGCTGATGCTTATGTTGCTGCTTACGAACACAAAGCACTAAGCGACTACGGCTATACGGAATCATTTTCTGATTACATTAGCAATCACCCCCGTGCAGGGGGGGACGATTTTTCTACAGCGCCTGCAGATTTCAGGCTCGATGCTGCTCGCCGTCTTGGCCCTGGTTACATGGCGGAGGCAACAGGGTGGCTCAATATGTTAGAAGTCGGCCCGGAGGATGTGCTTGGCGTTGCAGGACGTGGGCCAAAAATCTTTAAGTGGCTCTCCGCTCTTTTAAAAAAAGGCGGAAAGAAAGCTCTAAGTAAACTTAAAAAACAGACAGAACGTGTTCGTTCTCAGCGCTCAGACCGCACCAAAGCACGAAAAAAACGCAGAAAAAAAAGAAAAGAATGCCAAAAAAAGGGTAACCCAGTTCAAATGCCGACGGGTATGACCATTGCAGAAGATGCAATGTTCTCAATTGCTGGCATTATTCCTATTGTCATTGGGTCAATCTATTACAGTGATTGTCAGCTCAGCACAGCCTTTGGCAATCGACGGATTGGTATGCTGGATGCCTTTATTGAACGTAATAAAAATGGAACACTAACCTATTGGGATGTTGAAAATGATCCTGTCATATTCCCAAATCCGACACCGAATCCAGAGATGTGGTTTGAGAGCGATAGTGTACGTTCGATCCAAATACAACAGGGGCGCCGGCGGTCGCTAATCATACGTGAAGAAGGCAAGTTTCACTATTTTGCCAAGCATAAGAGTGGCAGATGGAATCTGGTTAGAACCGAAGACCGAAACAACAATGCCGTTATCTTTGAGCGTGATGAAGACGGCCATCTACTTACGATAACCAATGTAGAAGGTCTGAAAGTTCGTTTCGAGCACAAGGGCAAATTACGCATTGGAGCCTGGCTTCAGGGGCTTGATGGCGCTGAAAAGAAAGTTATGTCCTGGGGCTACGATGATCGTGGCAACATGGTCAAATCTGAATGCTTGTATGGGAACATCTTTGACTATGGTTATGACCAGAACCTGCATTTGGTTTCCATGCAGCGTAATGGACTTTATCAAGCTAGCTATACTAATGATAAGAAGGGTCGCAAGCTCAGCGTTTCAACGAACGGTCCCTATAATGGTGACCTGTTTGAGTATGATGATCAGCTTCATATTACAACATACCTGCCACAGGGTAATCCTGCTTTTCTTGAGAAATTCTATTACAACGAGTTCGATACCATCACCGCCGAAGCCAATGCGCTTGGTCATATTAAGCGAAGTTTTGAGAATGACTTGGGTTATGTTGAGAAGCAGGTTGATGCGGAAGGTAATGAAACATCTTACACTTACGATGATAATGGCAATATCAAATCAATCACAGACGGTGAAGGACGATCTAGTTTTTATGCCTGGGATGATGATGACAATCTTGAAATCCTAATTGATCCAGAAGGTAACAGCTGGGATTATCACTACGATGAAAAAGGTAATCTGACCGCCATCGAAGATGCGAACCGGTTTCGTTCTGATATTCGCAACAATGATCTGGGCTTGCCGATCGGTATAATGCGCCACGACGGTTTGTTACAGCAGTATGCCTATGATGAGCATCACCGACTAACCGTTCTTTCAGATTTTAATGGTGGCAAGACGAAGTATGAACGTGATGGGTTCGGACGTATCACCCAGATTACTGACGCGCTTGGTGATGCTACACATCTTGAATATAGTGACCAAACTGGGTGGGATTTCTGGCAGGCTTCTAAGGTTATTCGCCCTGATGGCAACACTATTGAATATGTGAGTAAAAAACGCGGGGTCATCACTGTCATAGAAGGGGGCGAGCGGCGCAACACCTATCAATATGATGCATTTGGTAACCTGCTTAAGGTCTGCGATACCATCGGTAATGAGTTGAGTTTCCACTATGACGGCCAAGAACGCATTGACAAGATCACCAACGAGAACGGTTTGGACTGGACTTTTGCGCGGGATGGGGCCGGGCGCATCATCCATGAATGTGATTTTGATGACCAGAGCTTTGAGTATGATTACGATGCAGCGGACAGAGTAATTGAGGTCAGGCGCGACGATGGTGGTCGCACGCTTTATACCTATGACAAATCTGACTTAATCGTTGAAGAGGCTGTTTACGTATCTGGTTCTGTAAAGCCAGATATTGTTTCCTTTGAGTACAATGATCGTGGCCTGCTCGCGAAGGTCACCAATGCAAACTCTATGGTAGAGTATGAGTACAATGCCAATGGTGAAGTGGTCGCTGAAAGCACAGATAGCTTCCGTATCGAAAGTGATATCGATTGCTGCGGTCAACGTTCACAGCGGCGTGTTTTTGATCTGGCGCGAGCAGATCAACCTGAGAGTAGTTCTGCTCTGGACGAAGGCTTAAGCGCTCTTGCCAAAATGCGCGGTGACGTGCCAGTGGCAAAGGTTGGCCAGCAGCTGCAACAAGTGGACTACCTCTATGACCCACTCGGAGGTCTTAAAGAGTTCAAAGTTGGTGGCAAGGAAGGACGTCATGCTCCGCTTAAGTTTACTCGAGATCTCCTGGGCCGTGAGCTAACACGGGCAAGTGCCTCGGGTTTTTCGCTAGCTCAGCAATGGGATGCTCTAGGCCAACTGCAAAGCCAGCAAGCCGGACGTGCGCTGACAGGTGTGCCAGATAAACAGGGCAATCGGATTGCTCCAAATATCTCCATGTCGCGTCAATATGGTTGGAATAAATTTTTTGAACCGACTGATATCAAAGACCAGCGATGGGGAGAAACACAATTCCGCTACGATGCCCGTGGTCAGATTAGTCAGGGATCTTTTTCTGATGGGTTCACGGAGCAATTCTCCTACGATCCAGCTCAGAACGTTTCTGCGGTCACAGAACAATCAAGGCCCCTTACCAGAAGTGAGGGGAGTGAAAAGCAAAGCGGTTATACGCTGTTAGTGCAAGATTATCGCGCTCGCAAAAACGAACAGCATCAGACAGCTAAAGAACTGCTCACGTGGAGATCTTCAAAAGGCGGGAGAGTAGAGCTTGCTCGAGGTACGTTTGGTGAACGTATTGCGTTGGAGTATGACAGCCGGGGGCGTGTTATTAGCAAACTGGTGGAACGCGACGGATTTCGCCCTCAACGTTGGCGCTTCAGCTGGGATGGCCGTGACAGACTGGACTGTATAATTGCTCCGTCAGGCGATAAATGGGCTTATACCTATGACCCGCTTGGTCGCAGGCTAGAGAAGATCAAATACAGCCGCTCGCTCAATAAGAATGGAGAGCAAGGTGACTGGCTGGAAGTGCGCCGAATTTCTACACTTTGGGATGGTGATGTACCCGCCTGGGAAGAAGATTCCGGGGATCGGGTGGAATGGCACTTCGAACCGAACAGTTTTGTGCCTCTGACCCGACAGCAGGGCGATCAGCTTTGCTATGTGGTCACTGACTATCTCGGCACGCCCCGTGAAATCATGAGTGAAACTGGTGTGCCTGTATGGGCCGCAGACCTCACCACATGGGGACAGCTACGTCGCTTGTGGCAAGGCGATAATGATAACATTGCTAGTGATAGAGGACCGTTTCAAGGCTATGATGGTGACGGTAATCCTGTCTACAGCACCAATGTGCATGGAAATGGAAGTCTAGAAGTTTCCGGCTCTCTAGCTCTCAAGGCCTCTGCGGAGCTTGACCCTTATTTTTGTCCTATCCGGTTTCAGGGGCAATGGGCAGACGAAGAAACCGGGCTCTATTACAACCGTTTTCGCTACTATGATCCACAAGCCGCGCAGTATATATCGCCTGATCCGATTGGATTGATCGGAGGAATGAGGAGTAATGGATATGTAGTATCACCAGTCAAATGGCTCGACCCGGTCGGTTTAGAAAGTCGTTTACCAAGCTGGTGGGTTGGAAAACAAGGGCATCAAGGACATCACATTATACCTTGGGAGTTTAGAGATAATCCCTTTCTAAAAAGGCATGGTTTTAACATCAATGATAGAGCAAACCTGATGCACCTGCCAATGTGCAAGGGATTTGGTACTGGAGCTTCGCCTGGCAAAAATGCAGGTACTCATAACGGTTGGAGCGGACAACACAGCGCATACAACCAAGCTGTAGGCGAAGAAATTGGTCAACTACAAGAGAAAGCGACGCGAGAAAAGTGGTCAAAGAGATGTGTCCAAATTGCGATCAGGCAATTACAATTAAAGTATAGAACTATGCTAAGCACCGGAGCATTAAGTTTAGGACCAAATCGATGCAAATAGTGAGGTGATTGATGTATTTTCGTTTAGATTCAAGTTTCAATAATCATCCTCAATCAAGACTTGTTGAAACGGATGATGAACAAGCCTTGGAAGTCGTTTGGGGAAGAAAAAGCGCTTATCATGGAGAATTTAATGCTGACAACTTTCTGGAAGAGATTTCGGTAGAAGATCTTTTGAAGTTAGATTTCTTAAAAACACACTCAGGACTGTTGGTGCTATCACGGAGAATAGTTAATCACATCAACAACCTAAATTTGCAGACAATGGACTTTTATGACTGTGTCCTGAATGCTCATTCAAAAAAAATCAAAGGAGAATTTTTAACGATAAAGAACAACCGCAAGTTAAATATAGTCAATAAAGATGTGACGCCAAATCACTTTTGGCCGTACCTTAAGAAATTTAAGTACGAAAATTATGTAATTACAAAAAAGCAGGATTTTTTATTTGGTTGGGATATTGCGATCCCCACAATGCTTATATGTAGTGAGCAATTTCGTAATATCGTACCAAATTCAATGTTTTCAATTGACTATAAAGAACTTCCTTGTTGCTTCGATGAGGCCAAGAGAAGAAGATAAAGCTTTGGCATTCTGACAGTAATTTTCCGCAAATTAGGGGCTAGAGGCATTGATACGCATAGAAAAATGAGAAAGTATGGGATACCAAACTCTATTTCAGAGTACATAAGTGAACATGAGTTTTGGGAAACCAGTATCGGTGATGCTGAGATAACAATTGAAGGGATAGAGTATAACGGTAAGGATAAAATTTCTTTCCAAGTTTCGATTTCTAATGAGCAAAATGGGCTTAAGTTGGAAACGCAATTACTCGAATATGCGGATAAACAAAATCCTGAGCTCAGCTCTCATTTATTGTCAGATTCCGAGAGTTCAGCATGCGTACTTTGGACGGATGACCAAGTAGTTTTTGAGAAATTTCTTGACCTTGCATTAGCATACCTTGAAAAAAATTAATGCTACTTTGACCGCCTTCTCAGCTGCAATGCTGACAGTCCCTGTGTTTTGCCCCATTCTTCACTCCTGTCGTCGTGATCATGGGCCAAAACACTCTCTTAATCAAATCACCGATCAGTCCATAAGGCGTCGCCGACAAACAGGCAACATAGAGGAGTAAAGCCGGCGCTGTTAGGTCACCTTCACCGGACGCTAACTCAAGCAATAACCAATTGATTTAACGTATTATTTTCTAGGCGCTATGGCTATGGCTATGGCTATGGCTATGGAGTTAAGTAACTCCATCTTCTAAAACGAGTTAATGGCGATTTTGCTGATATTTGCCGCAAAGGTGAAAAAACTAGATTCCAGTAGGTCATTGCTGGAGCAAACAAGGCCAACGGCGACCCCTCGTTTAGTTCTGCCAAGGGTCAAAGTATTACCGAAGTAAAATGCTCGCGTTCAGGCTTTCAAACTCTACGACATCGAAATAGAGGATATTTTTTTACGGTAGCAATGAGTTCTCACATCAAACCGTCGTGTTGTTGTTTCAGGTAACCAAAGTTGGTCCCGAAATGTCCTACTGAGAGACCATCCTTCGCGAATATAAAATTTCTCAGCGCGAGAATTGCCTGCAGTGCAGAAAACCTTAGCTTCTGGAAAGCCTTTGTCTTGAATTTGTTGTTCTGCGCGCGACAGCAACGTTTGGGCAATCCCTGTTCCTCTTGCTTTGCGGAGAACGTAGAGTTTCACTAGTTCATCGCCATTTGCTGAAACAAAACCAAGAACGTCACCATCAACCGCTACCCAGAACTCATCATCGGAGGACTGAAGCCACTTCCGGAAGTACTCAGGAGTTCTGTACTCCAATACACCTTCGGGTACGAGTTGTGCGTGCGCATCATGCCAGCCTTGATGCCATAACTGCACAATGGCGTCATGGTCACTCGAATTAATGCGACGAATGTCAAACATTCAGAAGTCTTTCTAGAAAAATGTTAACTAGGCGAAGTTTTAGCGTAAATCATTGGATAACTGCACTGGGAAAGGCGATGTTAGAATGTAAGTCTTAGGGAGACT
>NZ_LMCJ01000042.1:6924-99557 GCF_001623085.1 Pseudovibrio sp. W74 | reverse complement strand
AGGCCAGGGGAACAGCCCCACAAGGAGATATTCTGATGGTCTATCCGCTGGCGGAACAACGTATGGCTGCAGAGCTGATCAATCCACGCCAGGAAGAAGCTGTCGTGATGGATATGGAGCTCTTTGCGCAAGCCGTAGTGGACGCCCATCAAAGCCTTGGAACAACAACCGGCGGTGCTCTGGACTTGGCGAGCCTGCCAGTGCTGCTGCGCGATATGAAGGGTGGTCAGACACTCCTAAAGGAAATTGGTTTGCAGGGGCGCTATTACACAAAGGTAGTGAACGGCAAGACCTATGTGGTGTTTAAGGGATACTCCGCCCTGCGTGAGACCTTGAAGGGTACACGGTATCTGTCCACATCCCCCAAAGTCGTTGCCTTTGGCATAGGCCCGGAGGCACTTAAGTCAGCTGGACGCTCCAACGCAGTCATCATGATCACCTGTTATGTAGTGCTCGATGTGATGCAGTTCATCATGAGTGATGAGCAGCTCTATCACGAACTGTTTGCCAACATCATTACTGATGTTGCTATTGGTACGGTGGCACTGGCTGCCGGGACGTTGGCAGCTGGTTGGTTGGCTGGACTGACTGTGATTGCGCTTCCCGCCCTTGCAGTTGCTGGAGGAGCGATCGTTGTTGGAATGATCGCTGGTATTGCTTTAGCCGAACTCGATAAGGCATTTGGTATCCGGGAAAAACTTGGCCAAGCTCTGCACTGGACAGGTAAGGCAATTGCCCATGGAATTCAGGAGACAGGGCAGATCATTCGTGAAGCACAAGTTTCCATGCGCCAGAAGGTGGAAGAGTTTGAACGCCGCAGCAATAGTTTTTTGTATCGGCTAGAGCGTGAGATCATCTGGCACTTTGGCGGTTCAGATCTGTATAACCAGATCTACCGGAGGTAGCGATGTTTGACTGGTGTTTTGACCGCATTGAGAAATCCGCAAATTGGCTTGCTGCTGATCTCAAACGGACACATGTCGCAATGCTGTTTTTGGATTGTCTGGTTATCTTTCTGTGCTGGATCATCCTCTCTGACATCTTTCTTTTATTCGGACAGACACAGGACCTTCTGATTGTCCCGCGCGGAAAGACCCAATGGGTTCTTGGAGGGCTTTGTCTTCCTGTTCTCCATTTCGCTCTTACACCGTGGGGGCAACGATGGGTCAAGAGCTCGGTTAAAAGCTTTTCGGTCGTGTTCCTAACCGTTGCTGTTGGCGGGGCCTTTCTTGGGGTTGTGCTCACCGACTACGCCCGTACTCAGGCTATCGCAGCTGGATACCGCTCCTGTGACCAAACTTTCCTGAATGACTTCCAGCGTGACGATGAAAAACTGGTTGCTCCCGGTGTGTTGTGTCCGTCGTCTTCCTCTACTGGCAAACCCTATCCGCCACCAGAGTGAGGCCCTAACGAAGCCCGCCAGACCACTCTCAATTCTTATGCTTCCTTTATTTTTTCCTTTGCCAGTGAGTTTGTTATGAATGCTATTGTCCAAATCCCGCAACTCTTCCAGGAACAAGATCTGGCCTTCACCTTTGCCGCTCCTGCGCAGCCCAACGCGGAGTTGTTGGTCACCGGGTTCTCGGCAACAGAGCGCCTCAATGGGCTCACGCAGATCCAGATTGAGCTGGCCAGCCCCGACAATGCGCTGGACTTGCATAGCCTGCTCGATACGCCCGCCACGTTGACCATCCATCATAAATACGAGGGCCTGCGCCATCTCTCTGGGGTAGTCGCCGAGATTGCCCGCGGCAATGAAGGCCATCACCGCACCAGTTACTCGCTGACGCTGCTGCCCAGTCTGCACCGGCTCGCCCATGGCTCTGACTGCCGGATCTTCCAGAAGAAAAGCGTACCTGAGATCGTCAAGATCCTGCTGAAAGAACACGGCGTAGAGGATGTGAAGTGGGATCTGACCGAGCCTCATGAAGCCCGCGAATACTGCGTGCAGTACCGGGAAAGTCACTTAAGCTTTTTAGATCGCATCACGGCAGAAGAAGGCATCTGGTACTACTTCACCTATGGCGCCAATGGCCAGCATACGCTGCAGTTCATTGATAACCCTCAGATTGTCTCGCAGCTACCAGACCAGCCCAAGCTGGAATACAACGCCATGGCAGGCGGGGCTGTCAAAGGCGTCTATTGCAACAGCTTTGTCCTGCGTGAGCAGCTGCGAGCCACCAGCTTCATGCAGCGCGATTACTCCTTCAAGAACCCGCCTTACAACCAGCAACACGCTCATCAGCGCGGTGAAGACAACGGCTCTGCTGGAGACTATGCACTCTATGAATATCCGGGGCGCTACAAGGCAGATGGCGTTGGCAAGCCGTTCACAAAACACCGGCTGGAGGCAGCGCGTGTAGAGGCCACCACGGGCCACGGCGCGACAAATGCTATTCACCTGATGGCCGGACATCAGTTTGCGCTGAACGACCACCCGAACAGTGATTACAACATCAAGTATCATTTGCTCACTGTCTCGCATCAGGGCAGCCAGCCGCAGGCCGTGGCTGAGGAGGCTGGCAGCGGCACCACCACTTACAGCGCCGGCTTTGAGGTTATGCCCGCCCGCCTGCCATACCGGCCCAAACTGCTCAAAAAGCCCTTGGTGGATGGCCCTCAGATCGCTCATGTCACCGGGCCGGAAGGTGAAGAGATTTACTGTGATGAACATGGCCGGGTGAAAGTCTGGTTCCCCTGGGATCGTCATGGCCAGAAGAACGACACTTCCTCCTGCTGGATCCGCGTTTCCTCCAACTGGGCCGGCGCCAGCTGGGGCCATATCGCCATCCCCCGCATCGGCCACGAAGTCATCGTAGACTTCCTCGAAGGCGACCCGGACCAACCCATCATCACGGGACGCACCTACCACAACAACAATCGTACGCCGAACAAGCTTCCAGACTTCAAAACCCGCATGGTCCTGAAGTCAGACAGCCACAAGGCGACAGGGTCCAATGAGCTCCGCTTTGAGGATGAGGGCGGGCAAGAGGAAGTCTGGTTCCACGCCCAGAAGTTCCACAACGGTGTTGTTGAGAACAATGAGACCTGGAAGGTGGGGGCCAACCGCCACAAACGTATCGAAGGATCTCAGTCTGAATCTATAGGCGGATCAAAGGATATTGAGGTGGGCGGAGATCACCGCGAACAGGTGAAGGGGTCAGAACATACTCAAATTGACGGCTCTGCACTCCGCCTTGTCAAGATCAGCGATTTCCTGAAGGTTGTGGGAGATAAGGTTACTCATGTGGTGCGCAATGCAATCACGCTTGTTGACGAGAACTGGCGTTTAGAGGCCAAAGGTAAACAGCATTTTGAGAGTGGAACAACCCACTACATCAATGCAGGGGACGCTGTTGTTATTCAGGCAGGCGCGAGCATAAGCCTGAATGTCGGTGGCAACTTCGTCAAGATCGACAAGGGCGGTGTGCAAATTGAAGGCTCACTTGTAAAAGTGAACTGTGGCGGCTCGCCTTCCAAGGGCTCACCTGTTGCTCCTATGGAGACCATAAAGCCATCCGACTATTCCGGTCCACATGCAGAGCGCTATGGCCGCTCCTACGAGAAATAAGGAGCACATGCGATATGTCTGGAAAACCAGCTGCACGCCTTGGCGATATTGGTTCTGGTCATGGGTGCCACTTCCCGCCAACGCCCGCCATTGGCGGGAGCCCGAATATTATCATCAATAACAGAGCAGCGGTACGTCAAGGCGATGCCTATGCGCCTCATCCCTGCCCTGTATGCCCGTCTCCACCCCATGGCCGTGCCCTGGCCTCTGGTAGTCCGACCGTTCTGTTTAACAACAAGCAAGCTGGACGTGTGGGGGACCCGATAGATTGCGGCGGGGCTGATTCAACGGGATCTGGGGACACACTCATTGGCGGGGCTTCTCCTCCTGGCATGTCGCGTTCACCATTTTGCGAAGCTTGCGAAGACAAAGCCGCTAAGGGGTGAGTATCGTGAGTTTGGAAGACCGTTTTGAGAGCATTACAGCACAGGGCGCAGCTGTAGGAGCAAAGCCCTATCTTGTGCTGGATGCGTCCTGGCAAGATGAGCTTGCAGGTTCTATCCGCAGTAAGGGGGAGGATGGCTGGGAGCCTCTGATGGGCTCTTCTGCTGAGAAAAAGCAGGATGCCCATTATCGCACTCCTCTGCTTGTGGACCTGAAGGTGCATCCTGAGGCACTGACCACATGGCTGGAAGCAGGATTTACGGAAAAGCTTGGTATTATCGTCTTCTCTAGTAAGCCAATTGAGGAGCTTCGTACCTCGCTCAAGCGCTTCATAAGTGTGATTACGCCAGAAAGCGGAAAGCCGGTTTATCTGCGGTTTTATGATGCCCGTGTGCTCTATTGCTTCCTGCGACACGGCTTCCCGGAGCAGTGGAAGGATTTTTTCAAGGGCATTGAACTGATTGCCGCCCCTTACGATTACACCTCAAGCTTTGCCATCTACCGCTTGCGGGAGGATGTTTTGCAAGTCGGCGTTGAGACTGAAGACGGCAAGGATTACCGCTGGTTCACCCATGAAAACAAGGACTGGGCCGTAGACAATTACCGGGCCACATTCCCGTTCCGCCAGATTGAGCAGCGTCAGTATGACGACATGATGTTTTGCGCTCAGCAAAGCTTTTACCATGAGATTGAGCAATTCCTGCGCAAGGCGTTTCCCAAAGAGACAAAAGATGTTCCTCATAAAGAGCTGATTGAGTTTATTGGAGAAGCACAAAAGCACGCAGATAAGCAGGGCTACAATGATGAAACCTGTTTTTTTTACTGGGCCGTTCTCAGCTTTATGGCTGGCCTAACATTTTATGAAATGGATGAGGTTTTAAATGTCTTACAAGATGCAGCTCTGACAAGGGAAACACAACTTGCCGATATAATCTATTTCTCAGGCGTAGAGCAAAACAATCCCAAGCTGATTGAATTTGGTGAATTGATGAGCGTGGAGATTTCGGACAAAGACGACAATAAAGTTAAGATGGGAAAGTGGGACTTTATTGCGCAAAATAGTTAGTTTTACCAAGTACTTTTGTGGGTTTTTCAATGGCAATCAATATTAAAACACCTCCCTTCCACGATACGGTAGCAAGAGCTGCAGAAACTGCCTCAGAGGGAATGAAGATAGCGCGGGGCGTAGTTCGGCCCCCAACATCAAGACCGGGAACAAGAGGAAGAGGCCGCACGACTCGTGATCCTTGGACCGAATTTTTGCGCAACAATGGCAGACGCACTCCCCCCCAAACCACACCTAAATCTCCTAGCCATCCACCAGTTCGAACACGTCGTGATCAGATTATTCCAGAAGGGAAAGAGTTCACAGATTATGATCCAGATGTTGTTGTAAACACACCGACCAGAACAGTAGTGAAAAAGAAAAAACGCAGAAAAAATTGCTGCAAACCAGATCTGTTTGCTAACCAGTGGCTAAGGCGGGGCAACTCCATATATAACAAATTTAACCATAATATAGATTTTAGCGCCAATGACTTTAAACTTGGAATTCCAGGTAGACTGGTAAAAGCACATCGCGGTTTTGCCTACCAGTACTGGATTAACAAAGATTTTTATGAATACAAGGCTACTGGACTTACAGTATCTACCTGGGCGGACGGCTACTTACGGGGACGGTGCTGGCTCGAAGAAGCCAAGTATACAATGGAAAATTCGAAGAAGTATCATACCTATGATATCGGTATTACAGAATTTTACGAAGATTATGATTATGTAAACAACTCGCGCTTGGAAGAACGTGAAAAGCAAAGAATAGCAAACCAGTTCGCTAAATACGGTTCAGTCTGCAATGCGCCTGCTCCAATTGCAGAGGCATGCTGGAATATTTCTTTGAGAGTAGACGTTTCTCAGTCTCATGAGATGGTTTATTTTTATACTCAATTATTAGTCGGGCACGATATTGAGGGAGAGGTACTTTATCGTTCCCCTCCCAACACACCGATGCTCCCTCTTCCCAGCCTCTTTGGATAAATCCCCATTACATTTAGGAAATTACCATGCAGAAACGAGAATATAATGAGTTTCACTATTACCCTGCTCCGGCTTTATTAAGTCATGGCCTTGTAGGTGTGCCACTTTTTGAAAACGTTGAAGACATGAAGCAGCTCCTCAGAGACTACTACGCTATCACAGAAGATTTTTACGAACTTAGTGGCAATATAAACTTCACTATCGAATATGAAAATGGCGGGGAAGTCGAAGAAACAACAGGTTTTCTAACAGTTGAGGCAGATATATTCATTTGCTTTGATAACTTTAGCGTCTACGCATTTGCGAAGTTCATAAAGGCGTTTTTGCAGCGCTTTCCCAGTACAAAATATCTAGCAACGTCTGTAGTAGACTTACATAGCAAACCTCTAGATTTAAGTTTGGATCTGGGAGGTATGATGGATCTGATTGGTGACTACAAGTTTGATGAAGCAGATGAAGAGTAAGGAAAATAAGATGCCAGATCTTTCCTCAGATAAGTTCGCCTGCTCAATCAAGAACGGAAAAATAGGTTACCCGCTCTTCTATAGAGACGGTGATTTCATGGAGTTCATTAAATCACATTATCAATTAAAAGATGATTTCCAATTAGTTCGAGAGTTCATGACGTTTTCAATTGAGTATAATGATGGTTTTGAGTTAACTGAAACGCCAGCCAGCTTCTGTGTCATTCTCGACAAAGAGATTACCTTCGAAGAGATGAGCATTAAAGCTTTTGCAACGTTCATACAGCTTTACCTTAAGACATTTCCCGGACATGAGTTTATAGCAACCTCTGTTGCAGGTCTCCCATTCAAGCAACTCGATCTGTCACTTGAGCTGGATGAAATGATTTGCAGTCTCATTGATTATCCGGATGCCCCCCTTAGGGGAGTGCTAAATTGACAGTTTTCAAGCCGCCCTTGCCTTTGGAAATTTGGATGGCAGTACATGCAAATGCCGATCATTGGCTGGAACAGTTTGACAATCCCAACTTGAGCAAAGAATACGACCATAGCCTTACCTCTGATCGTGAACTTCTCAAATCTTTAGGAAGCTTCCCATCGGAGCGGTGGCAACAGCTGTGCTACGGCGCAGGGTGGACAGCATTGGGAGCTAGCGCTTTGTCCTGGTGCGAAGGAGCATCTTTAGCGCAAGTATTGACGGTCTGGAGCCTTTCATCAGGGGCAACAGCGCCTTCAAAGAGAGAAAAAAGAGCCGCCGTTCTGCTTAACCCCAAACTGCTCCCACCAGCAAAGCTGTCTTCAGTTATTGAAACAGCAAAAACCGGACCATGCGTTTGGTTGCTGCTATATGTGTTCAAGGCAAACGGGGTCGCCATTGAAAAAGATTGGCCAGGGGAGAAACTACGACAGCTAAATAATAACATACGAGCATTGATTTGAGACAGCCTCCTCATCGCAGTCAGATGAATTAGCACTTTTAAAGAAAAAATACCTCCATCGCTCGTCTAATTTTGCAGGTGTCGGGCACGACCCGCACGAAAGCGGATCGCGTCTGATCTTTGCAAATATTTCCCGCCAGAAAGTGGGTGCTGGCTGGACACCGGTTTCAGCCATGGCACTCTCATGGTGTGAGGGCACAACATGGAAAGGCGTGCTGAAGGCGTGGGAAGCCATCAATAATCTTGATCTGGAATCTGATGTGACCAGCCTGTCTGCCCAAATGACCAATCCAAAATTATTACCAGACCCAGACCTGGCGACAGTGCTGAAGCTCGGGCAGTCACCAGGAAGAGCATGGGTCTTGCTATCTGCCTTGCGCCTTCATGACAAACCAGTGCGATTTGATGAGACGCAGGTTTCTCGCAATTCCGTGCACTCCGTGCTCTGGCCGCTCATCGAGCAATGAGTGTCGCTGGGTACTCTTCCCTGACGTTTTGAGCGCAATCAGCTAATTCCTCCCTTCCTTTCTGTCGTTTTGATCTGAAGGCACCGCAGTAGGGCTTGCGCCCTCACGCGAACTAGATCGTCACTCACCTGACCACAATCTTCCTCACCTTTCAGGCTCCGGGAGATCATGGACAGCCTCACTCCTCACCAGCTCCCGCTCACCCGTTTTATTGGCAAGGAAAGTAGAAACGGACCTTCCAGAGACGGAGCAAACACCATGAAAATCTCAGACGCCCTTTCCATCCTCGGACTTTCTTCAGGTGCATCACAAGACGAAATCAAATCCGCCTACAAGGGTGCTGCCAAGAAATACCATCCAGACCTGAATCCGGCTGGGGCTGAGATGATGAAGCTTGTTAATGCAGCCTTTGATGTGCTGCGCGATGCAACCAGCACACAGACCCAAGAGGGCAGCGATTGTAATTACGGCGAAGAACTCAACGCGGCGATCAACGCTATTATTGATCTGGATGGGCTGGAAATTGAAATCTGCGGTGCATGGGTGTGGGTTGGTGGAAATACCCGAGAACATAAAGAAACCCTGAAACAGGCAGGCTTCAAATATGCCAAGAAAAAGCAGAAGTGGAATTATCGCCCGTCCGGATGGAAGTCTCGCAGCCGTGGCACCTATTCAATGGATGATATCAGGGATGCACATGGCAGCACGCGCCCGTCTCGTCCTAGTCGCCGTAACTATGCACTTGGAGCGGCGGCATGACACTGGAAGAAATGGTTTTACCGGTCGCCAGAATGTTGTTTGAGGGGGAGGGGACAATCCTCTCCCAAGGCCATCTTGTCACGGTTGAGGCTCCCATGGGAGCCTTGGTCATCAGCTTTATGAAAGAGCGCGGCCGCATACGAACCAATGCCAGCCTGCGGCATGATTTGGGAGACAGTCACTATTGGCGCAATCTGAAAGAATATGCTCCCTGGGGAGAGCAGCCAGCCTTGCGGCGAACGTTTGCGCTTGACCGGTTTACATCCCATCCTGAGCAAGTCCTGAAGGAGATCAAACGGCACATCACAGAGCCAGCGTTCCCGCTGGCCTTTAAGGTACTGGCGGCGATTGCTGATCATCACGATAAGAAACGCAAGATTGCAGATGCGGTCAATCGGGCAGCTCCGGAAGAGGCGTGTGTGAATATTCACGGCAGGTACAGTTTGCGCAAGGCTATTCAAAGCTTTGATGCGGGTGCTCGCGGTGCTTTCGAGATCCGGCCAGACAGCACTTATTGTGATCTGGAAATTCAACATCTGTCTTTAGAGAAGATGGAACAGCTCATCACCTTCCTGAATGCCTCCTGACGTGGGGAGGCTTTCATCTGCCTTATTGTCTTATTTGGAACTAAGCCGTGCGCAGGCCGGTGCTCTGCGGGATTTGCCGATCCCACGACGCACACTCTCTCCAAAGTCTTCATCTGGGAAAGTATGAAAGCGGCGTGCCCTAGCTTGCAAGCCCTTCGCGGGATCAGCAGATCCCACTTCGAACTTACAATCCAGTTCACTCATGTTTTTAGAAGGGCTGGAAGCTGGCAAGCGATGGCCGCACCCAACACATGCCAGCTTCCAGCAAGCAGCACTACTGATCATTCTTTTCTGTCGTTATGACCTGAGGGGAAGCTTTAAGGGCTCACGCCCTCACGTGACCTAGATCATCGCTCACCTGACCACAATCTTCCTCGCCCTTAGGGCTGCGGGAGACTATGGACAGCCTCTCTTCTCACTAGCTCCCGCACACCTGTTTGTTTGGCAAGGGAAATGAAACGGACCTCATTGAGACGGAATGAACATCATGGTTTTTGCAAGCCGTTCAAGTCTCTTGATCACAAGGGAGCACAACATGAATGCCAAGATCCTCACATTTCCAACAAAGCAGACAGCAATTAACCGCGCTGAAGTCATCTCATTTTCTGAGGTGTTGGAGGCTGCTTGGGATTCTTCATTGGAAGCCACATTGGAGTTTGTCGAACAGAACGGCGATTATTTTGAGGAAGGTGGAGCCCATGTTGTGTTTGCCGATCTCAATGCCCCGTTCGTGCGCCTTCTAAAAGTCAAAGGGGTAGGGGAGGCCATGAGCACAGGAGAATGGAAAGTCTCGCTGCTGCTGGGACTGCCTTACAAATCTCGATGTGTCTATGAAACGGGTTGCAAGGCATTTGTCGAAGAGTTGAAGCTTCGCAATATCTCAGCTCGTGTTGTCACGTTTGCTAAGGATGAAGAGCGTTTTTAGGCGAAACCGTGGTGCTTGAGAATGCCATATATTAGCATCTCTGATCAGGGGGCTCCAAGGCTAACGGTGGCCCCGATAGCCAATGTGCACCAAATTGACTGCAAACATAGATTGTCAGGCTAACCATAGAGATCTGTGTTTGTACAAAAATGACGGTTTATGGAGCGCTTCTGAGGTTGATTATGCAGACAAACGAACGCTGCCTCGAAACATGCTTGTGAATCACATAAGTATCTGCTTATGTGATAGCATGATCAATAATGATATTTTCCGAGCTTTGGCAGACCCGACGCGCCGCGCGATCTACGAGAAGCTGGCAGCGGGGAGCATGAACGCTAGCGCGCTCCGTAAAGGCATGGAGATTAGCCAGCCTGCAATGTCGCAACACCTTTCCGTACTGCGAGGCGCAAAACTCGTAAGAGAAGAACGTCAGGGGCGTTTCGTGAACTACGAGGTCAATCCCGAGGGATTGGTTCTCATCGCTCAATGGCTGGCGAGGTATCGCGCTTATTGGCCAACTCGCATCACAGCTCTTAAAGTCTTACTGAAGGACATGGACCAATGAACGAAGAACAGACCAAGGAGCAAGATGGCGACATCGAGTTGGAGTTTGACTTTGATGATCCACCACAGAAGGTCTGGCGCACTATCAGTATTCCCGAATTTCGAGAAAGGTGGTTGCCAAAGGATATGCTGGCCGACCCCGATGCAATCAGCACCACCTCCGGCCAAGAAGTCCGCTACAGGCTGTGCGATGATAGTCCGCCTTTCCTTGAAAGCACTGTAACATTCATAATCACTCCTAACGCGACAGGTGGAACTCATCTTCGGATCGTCCACGAGCTGACGGACGCGAGGTTCGACCGAATGTCGGAGACTGCCGCCAACAACAACGGTCCGCTACTCATGCTTGCTGCCTGACATGGCGAGTCTTGCCCTACTCGCTCAACAGAAAGTAAAATGATGATTGCAACGCGTGAAATCACCTATGACGTTGACGGCCTGAGCATGATAGCCCATCTGGCGCAGCCGGACAGTCCTGGGCCCTGGCCGGCGGTGTTGATTGGACATGATGGGGTTGGCCTTGACGAGTATCAACGGCAGCGGGCCGACGATCTGGCCGCGCACGGCTATCTAGCTTTGGCGATGGATTATCACGGCGGTGAGGTGTTCTTTAATCGGCCGGATGCGATGCTGGCCCGGGTCATGCCCTTGTTGGCCAATGTTGAACGGATGCAGGCTATCGGCTGTGCCGCGCTTGATATCCTACTCGCGCAACCAGGTGTTGACCCTAATCGCATTGCTGCTCTCGGCTATGGTGCTGGTGGCCAAATCGTGCTCGAACTTGCAAGGATCGGCGTCACGTTCAAAGCCATTGCGGTCGTCCATCCCAGCTTACCAGAACCCATGGCTGAAGACTGGACCGGTGTTACTAGCACCCTCCTTCTGTGTACGGGCTCCGAAGACCCCCTTTGCACCCCTGAGCAAGTTCTGACTTTTGGCCGTGTGCTCCAAGAGGCCGAGGTCGACTGGCGTGTAAACATCTATGGCGGAGCCAAGCACGCTTTCTGGGCGCGTCCGAGAAAGCCGGATGGATCGCTCGCTGAAGGAGCCACTCATACCATGGCCACCGTGGCCGGCATCGGTTATCACCCAAAGCACACGACGCGTGCATGGCAGGCGGTGCTCGATCTATTTAGCGAAACTTTTAAGATTTGAGCGTTGCCGCCCCGCAAAATTTTCCAAAAAAGACCGTTATTGTACGTGTCTATAACAGCCTTGGCTGTTCTGAAAATGCAGGGTTTTTTGGGCTTGATTTTTGCATATGTACAAAAGTATTTCATTTATTTTGTTTTTATACATCGATTTAGTACATGTTGAAACCATAATATATTTAGCAGATACAGTTGGTTAGTTTTCAATTTTTATTGTCGCATCTTTTCAATATTTATGTTTTTGGACAAACAGGCTGCAAAGATGATTTTTGGCTATGTTCGCGTCTCTACTGAAGAGCAGAATCTAAGAATGCAACAGCAAGCTTTGAGCGATGCTGGTTGCGAGGAGATTCTAGCTGACAAGGGGGTGAGGGGCAATGCTGTTGTCAAACCTCAGCTTGCTCGCCTTCTGGATAAAGCCAGAGAGGGAGATACCATTGTCGTTTGGCGGCTGGACCGTCTTTCCCGATCCCTGCAAGACCTTATTGCTTTGATGGAGGATCTGCAGCAGCGTGGTTTGCATCTGCATTCCATTAAGGAACAGGTTGATACCAATAGCCCAGGTGGAATGCTCTACTTTCATATGGTGGGCGCGTTTGTCCAGTTTGAGCGCGATGTAATTCGCGAGCGAACCCGGTCTGGCTTGGAGAGCGCGAAGCTTGCGGGTGTGAAGCTTGGCAGGCCGCAAAAACTAACCGACGAGCAATGGCAAGCTTTAAGATCGCACATAACACCTCACCCAGATAACAAGGGGAGGTGGCAAGGCATCGCGAAAGCTGCAACGCTTGCTGGGGTCAGCAGATCTTCAATCTACCATCGCTTACATTGGAAGCGCAGTCACTCAGAGATAACTAGTGTGGGTTGCTATCAATGCAGCAATTCGCTTGTGACCAAGGGATGAAGCCGCTCGCAGCAGCCTCTCACTTGCCGGAGTTTTCGCAGTGCATTGAACGTCAGCAAAGTCCGCACATTGTTCTGGGAAGCATTCTACGTTTGCTGCAAAACTGGTCCTCAACTTGCGATGTATAAAAGTTATACTCAAACCATCCGTAAGCGGGTTGTTAAGGCAGCCGAGATGCTGTGGTGCAGGGCGACTGGGAAGTCCTGAGGCAGAATGCCCTCAACTTGGGAGATCGCGTTGCTCGCAGATGCTTTGATCTCATCAATTGCATTTGTGGCAAGGTTTGTCGGTACACCTGCTCGTTGTGCTGTTTGGAGAAAATGTCGTGCGGCTATCTGATCAAACCTGTAGTGGTTTGCATTACCGACAGACATGGCAAGTTTCATCTGTCTGCGGTTGAGTACGCCCTGATCCAAAGCTGGCTGCGCACTTAAGACGTCATAAATTGGAGTGAGGCGGTAGCGGCCTTGTGGGCTTAAGAAAACACTGAAGTTTTTTGCGTGTCCGTCAGTCGCACCAATCAGCCAAAACAAGATCTGAGCTTTTAGAACTGTAGTGATGTCCTGTTCAGGTTTATCGCTTCCCTTCAGGACCTCGATAATGTCGTGCAGGGCAGGGCCACCTTCATTTTGGTATTTCAGTGTTGGGGGCACGGATCGTATCTGGCAGAAGTCTTCCTGCGGTAACCGTAGCAGGCGCCCATCTTTTGCCCAGAGTCGGTCAAAGCGCTCAATCACAAGGGCTTTAGTCTCGCCAAAACACATCATTTCCACCTGAGCGACGTCCAAGCCAAATGCTTGCAGCAGCTGCAGACAATACCATTCATTCTCCACGCTGTTGGTTAAGTCTAAACCACCGGGCAGGCGCCCAATCTGTGTTTTGAAGATATGTGTCGTGGGCGTTGTTCCATGTGGTCTCTTCCAGGTACTGTCGTGAAAGAGAAGCGCGGTCTTTTCTTGTGCACCTGCGATAGAGATGCGGAAGTCTTGCTCGTTGTCTATCCCTAAAGGCGCACGCTTGAGGTTAAGCAGCATTGCTTCCATCTCTGGAACGCTGAGAACTTCGCCTGTAATCTCAAAGCTACTTTCAGGCAGCTCTGTGCCAACTGGTAAAAACTGAAGGGCACCAACACAGTCCCGTCCGATTTTGGAGAGAAGGCTGAAAGCGTCTGTGCCCCGCGCGCCCACTTGCTCGGCGACCAGCTGTTTAAGATCTGCGGAATCTGGCAGGAGATTCTCAAAGACAGCGGATACTGGTTCGCCAACATAGCGATTTTGTCGTAGCGGCAATGATAGGGAAACAGGGATCGCCCGGTCTTGCTCAAGCCACTCAGCAGCATAAGCAAATGAAATTGCTCCTGAATGTTCCTTTGTCAGCTGCCCGATATGGCGATTATTTAGAAAAATTTGGAGAGCAACATGGGCTGGTCTGCGTCCCATCAGAACAACTCCTCAATTTCGCTATGACTGCTCTGCTCGCGGTTTTGGATGGCTAGGTCCAATTGCAGCACAGAAAGAATGAGAAGAAGGTTCTCTAGCTTTATGCCTGGATTGCCTGTCTCGAGAAGCGAGATCGAAGCTTGACGCGTCCCGCATTTCTCAGCAAGGTCGGATTGGTTGAGACCAAGCTCTTTGCGGCGTTCACGGATATAGGTTCCGAGCAGTTTAGGGGTGCGAATAAGCGACAACATGAGCTTACTATACGAAATAACGAATAAGCGGTCAATATACTATAAATCGCATAATAAATACTTATGCGGTGTAGCGCTTAAGAGGAGCAGCGAAATGTGCAAAGGGTTTGGGGAGGTCTGGCAGTTTCTTACTGCATTTTAGGTTGCAAGTGCATTATTGAGAGCGCAACAATGCAGGCTAAGGAGTAGACGAAGGCTGTTCTGAGACCTTTCGTGCGAGTATCGCAGAAGCTCGGCAAAGTTTCACGTCAACACCACGTCAACAAAAGACACGTTCTCCAGCAGCTTACTCAGTAGATGTGGGGGGGATGACAGCCGCAGTCGCGGATTGGTGCGGGTGAGTGCCTTCAAGGTAGGCGTGTAAGTCAACTGCTGCGCAATGCACCAATTAGCGAGCTGAGAGCTACTTAGCGATGACTATGTTCCTTTGAACTTTCCCTGCTTGAAGAGGAACTTGTGACCAATAGCTGCCGTTCAACCTATATCTAGGCGAGCCCGGCCAGTGCGTGACTTCGACCATAGGTCGATCTCTCACAGCTTGCTGCTTTGGTAAAGGTTAATACTCCAAACCCATTTCCGTAGTTAAATGAGCCACTCAGCAGCGTCTGTAAAATGTTTCGCAACCGGACAAGAGTTGCCGATTGCCCAGCAACGAACGCTGCGGAAAAGGTTCCCCAGTACGTTTATCTATTACGTCCATCACCGTAATCTTTAGGTAACGCCATATATCTGACGGTACCCTGTAAACGACTATTGCAACTCTAGATCCTATCTCTATTTTAACCGCTGTTGAATTAAAAAGGAATTCCCACCGTGAATGTAGTTGAGATTGAAGAAGCTTTTGAAGCTTTGGCGGCAAAGGGGTTTGATGCAGAAGCGTTTCCCTTTCACTTTGCAGAGGCGCTGGGTGCCTCTCAGGCCAATCTATCAAAGCTGAAATCAGGCTCACTCAACCGTTCTGACATGAAGGAGGCCGGTGGCGTTCTGCTCAATGGTAAATTCCACTATGCCCCATCTGCACCCGATGAGGCAGAAGCGATGCTGGACGCTCTCAGCGCGGCGAAAGCAACCACCAGCCGCAAAGTGCGTGTTGTAATCACCAGTGACGGCAAACAGGTGGCAGCAAGAGATATGAAGAGCGGTGAGCCGCTGTTTTGCGAGTTTAATGAGCTGAAGGATAAGTTCGGGTTTTTCTTGCCTCTATCAGGATATGAGCGCTTTCAGGCCGCTCAGGAAAACCCGGTTGATATTCGCGCAACCAGCCGTCTTGCCAAGCTCTATGATGCACTGACCAAAAAGAACCCGGAATGGGCAAGTGATGAGCGCCGTCATGACATGAACCAGTTCATGACGCGCATCATCTTTTGTTTGTTTGCAGAGGATACGGGCATCTTCCCGGATAACCTGTTTTCTAAGGCCATCACAGAATATGGCGGCAAACGGGGAGAGACGGCGCATGATACCATCCTGAGCGCTTTCAAAGCCATGACCCTGCCAGAAGGGCGGCGAGGTGATCTACCCAAATGGGCAGATGAATTCCCCTATGTGAATGGCGGCTTGTTTGCTGGTGTCAGCGATGTACCAGAATTCAGCGCCTCTGCGTTTCAATATCTAAAAGATGCAGCGGGGCTGGACTGGAAAGAGATCAACCCGGATATTTTCGGGTCCATGATCCAGTCTATTGCGGACCCCAAAGCCCGTGCTGAACTTGGTATGCACTATACCAGTGTACCCAACATCATGAAGGTGATTGGCCCGCTGTTTCTTGATGGTCTAGATGAGCAGATTGAGAAGGCGTGGAATAAAGCCTCTGATCTGGACAAGGTGCGGACCCGCCTTGAGGGCATCAAGGTGTTTGATCCCGCCTGTGGGTCCGGTAACTTCCTTGTGGTGGCATACAGGGAACTGAGGGAGCGGGAAGTTAGGATCTGGCAGCGCTTGCGGGAGCTGGACCGCAGCGTTCAGATTCCATTCTGGTCAGCCATTTCACTTTCAAATTTCTACGGCATTGAGATTACCGACTTTGCAGCAGAAACCGCAAAACTGGCGCTGTTTATTGCAGAGTATCAGGCTAACAAACGCTTTGAAGAAGCCTTTGGGCGCAAACAGGCTAGTTTGCCGCTAAAACATGGCGGCAACATCGTCAACGCGAACTCCTTGCGTGTGAACTGGGAAGACGTGTGCCCGTCACCGAAGGATAGCGAAGAGGTCTTTATTTGCGGCAATCCTCCGTTCTTGGGAACCACATACCAATCAAAAATTCAGAAAGAAGACATGAGGATTGTCTTTGAGGGCTATCTAAAATCTTATCTTGCGCTGGACTATGTTACCTGCTGGCATTTCAAACTTGCACATTATATTCGCGATAAGAAAGCCGAAGGTGCACTGGTATCAACAAACTCTATTTGTCAGGGCACGTCAGTTGCAACGCTATGGCCAGAAATTTTAAAAGGGAAAGTGGAGATTAGCTTTGCATACCAATCATTTAAATGGCGCAACAATGCTTCTGCGAATGCGGCTGTAGTTTGCGTGATTATTGGTTTAGGGAATAAAAAAAACTCTCCAAAGAAACTGCTCTCAGGTGAGGTTGCCTCCCAAGTAAATAATATCAATCCTTATCTGTTAAATGCGCCAAACATCGTGGTTTCGAAGTTCATGAAGCCCGGTTTTGGTCTTCCTCCCATGGATTACGGTAATAAGCCGACCGATGGCGGAAATTTAATCTTATCACCATCAGAAAAAGACGGATTGGTGGAGGCATATCCAAATGCTTCTCGTTTTATAAAGCGGTTTGTGGGGTCCCAAGAACTTATAAAGGGCACAGACCGGTACTGTCTGTGGATTAGCAATGATGATCTTGATGAGGCGCGTACATACCCTCCGATCAATGAGCGCATTGAGGCAGTGCGTTCAACTCGGCTAGCAAGTACCGATAAATATGCCCGTGAAACTTTGGCTTTAAGGCCTCACCAATTTAAAACATTTCATGCGACCAATGCTGGTGATTTTCTAATCCCTAGAGTCTCATCAGAAAATCGTCCTTATTTGCCCGTAGAGCGCGTAGGCAACGACGTAATATCCTCAGACCTTAACCAAGTTATCTACGACGGCCCCGAATGGGTGCTGTCCCTCATCGCTTCACGTCTCCACCTTGTTTGGATCGGTACTGTTTGCGGCAAACTGGAGAGCCGTTTCCGTTATTCTAATACCTTAGGCTGGAATACTTTCCCTGTGCCGGATTTCTCCGAGGCTGATAAAGCAGCGTTGGAAGCTTCTGCTCGCGAAATTTTGTTGACCCGTGCAGAACACCACCCCAAGACCATTGCTCAACTTTACGATCCCAACAAGATGCCGGATGACTTGCGGGAAGCGCACCGCAAGAACGATGAACTTTTAGAGAAAATGTATATTGGCAGGCCGTTTAAAAACGATAGTGAACGGCTGGAACATTTATTTAAGCGCTACGCCAAGCGCATCGAAGAATTGAAGAAAGAGGCTGCCAAGTGACGGATTTAGTTAAAGTCACCTATTCACAGTCGGGCAAGTCCAAAGCCACCAATAACATGGGCATGCGGCCCATGCAGGCGCGGGTTTATGATGCCCGCAACGCGCAGTGTTTGCTACTTAAAGCCCCGCCTGCTGCTGGTAAAAGCCGCGCGCTGATGTTCCTTGGCCTTGATAAGCTCATCAACCAAGGGCTGGACAAGGTGATTGTGGCGGTGCCGGAACGCTCTATCGGTTCGTCTTTCAGCACCACTGACCTGACCACCTATGGTTTTTACAGTGATTGGACTGTGCTCCCTAGATGGAACTTGTGTACCGCTGGAACGGATGATGGCGAAGGCGCAAAACGCAAAGTTCAGGCTGTTAAAGACTTTATGGCGAGCGATGACCAGATTTTGGTTTGCACCCATGCGACCTTTCGTTTTGCCTTTGAGCAAATCGGCGCGGACGCCTTCGATAGCTCAATGATCGCCATTGATGAGTTCCACCACGTGAGCGCATCCGAAGATAACAAGCTGGGTGAAATTCTGCGGGAGCTGGTACGCCGCGAACAAGCGCATATCATGGCGATGACCGGCTCTTATTTCCGGGGAGATACCGCTCCTGTATTGATGCCCGAGGATGAAGCCAAGTTCACCAGTGTCACTTACTCCTACTATGAGCAGTTGGACGGCTATGAACACCTGAAATCCCTTGGCATTGGCTACAAATTCTATCGAGGCAACTATATCGACGCCCTGCACGATGCGTTGGACCCGGCAAAGAAGACCATTATCCATATTCCGCATGTGGCCTCTGCTGAGGCATATGACCACAAAGACACGCAGGTTGGTGACATCCAAAGCGCGATTGGATTGCACCAGGGGGTGGATGACGTCACCGGGTATGACCTCATCAAAGCCAAGGATGGCCGGGTGCTGAAGGTCGCCGATCTGGTGAACGATGATCCCAAAACCCGTGTGAAGGTGATGAGCGCCCTGCAAAACGCCAAGAAGCGCGATGCCGTGGACATGATCATTGCACTAGGCATGGCAAAAGAAGGCTTTGACTGGCCATGGTGTGAACACGCGCTAACCATCGGCTATCGTTCGTCGTTAACGGAAATCATCCAGATTATTGGCCGTGCCACCCGCGACGCACCGGGCAAACCTCACGCGCAGTTCACCAACCTGATTGCAGAGCCTGCCGCTGAAGAAGGCATTGTAGTGGATGCAGTCAACGATATGCTCAAGGCAATCTCTGGTGCTTTGCTGATGGAACAGGTGCTGGCACCAAACTTCAAATTCCACAGCCGTAGGGAGGGCGATGAGCCTGTTGAACCGTGGCGGGACAGAGACGGCACCATTCACGTTGAAATTGGCGGACTCATGGAACCGCCAACAGACCGTTCCAAAGAAATCATCGAAAAAGATATGCAAGATCTCATCGCTCTGACTTGTCAAACAGCAGGCAGCAACACGCTTGCACAGGATGTCGCCCCTGAGGTTGTCACTCAGATGGTTATGACTGAAGTGATCGAGAAGAAGTTCGAAAATCTCACAGATGATGAGAGCGAAGCCGTTCGCCAACATCTGGCAGCTCGCATGAATGTGCTGCAACTGGCAAAGCAAGAAGCACGCAAACAAGCCGATGATGTGGTGTACGGTGAAGGTGGTTCCTCTGACAGTGGCGGTGCTGCTGAAGACGGAGAAGAGTTTGAGCAGGACGGCGAGCATGAACACCATGGCTTGCTGAAAATGGTAAAAAAGCTCATCAACGTTCGAGACTTGGACATTGACTTGATTGATAGCGTGAACCCGTTCCGTGAGTCATTTGACGTTGCCTCTAAGGCGTTGGACAGTCAGGTTCTTTCTCAGGTTCAGGCCATGATGGTTGCGCAGCGCACTCCGCTGACAGAACAGGAAGCCGTGGCTTTGTGGCCCCGTATCAAACGGTTCCGTGAACAGGAAGGCCGTGCCCCTAATCCCAATGCAGCAGATGATTTGGAGCGACGTTTAGGTGAGGCACACGCTTACATTCGCAATAAAAAAGCTGAAAAAATGAGAGAGCGGGCAGAGGCATAATCATGGCACGGAGAACTCTGGACGATATACTTGCGGATGAAGACCCTCATGGGCTGTTAGAGATCAGAGATACTGGGAGAGGTAAACTCTCTTCTGAAGCTGAGAAAGACCGCGCTGTTTTGGAGGAAGCATCCATCTTTTTTGCTCAACAAGCACGCAAACCCGACACAAATGCTGATGATCTGCAGGAAGCCATTCTAGCGCGAAAACTGACACGGGTAAGGGAGGGCGCGCATGTTGGACTGTTGTCCGAGCACGATAAACACGGACTGCTAAGTGTATTCCAAGTGCCCGACCCCGAGCCTGAACCTTCATGGCGGGATGAAGTTGCTGAAGATATCGCTCTATCACTGGACGATATTCTGGATAATGATGATTTCGGTCTAGATGATGAGATCATCAAACCAACCAATGTAACCGCGGCGGCGGAACGAGCTGAGGTAGAGCACGTAGGCCAAAGGGTCCCCTGCAAAGACTTTGAACTGTTTGCGCCTTTGTTCGAGGATATTCACGCGGCAATTACCCGAGGCGACAGGGAGCGACTCCCATTCACGAAAAAAGGCCAAACAGAAACTCTGGAGGGTGATTTCTTCATCCAAAAAGGGCTTTATGCTTATGTCGCAGAAAAGTCAGAGGCGACAATTAAAGGTGGTCGGCGAGACCACCGCTTACGGGTTATCTATTCTAACGGAACGGAGAGCGACATTCTCATGCGCTCCCTTGAAAAGGCTCTTTATGCAGATCCAACAGCACGACGCGTTGAAGGCCGAGGCTTTGGCCCTCTGGATGCCAACTGGGATGCCGACAAGGCTAATGTAACGGGATACATTTATGTGGCACGAAGTAAGTCTACCAGGCATGAAATAGCTCAAGAGCGGGCAATCCTTCATAAAATTGGAGTTACTTCAGGTGATGTTCGACGCCGCGTAGCTGATGCCAGGAATGATGCCACATTCCTTTATGCGCCCGTTGATATAGTTACCACCTATGAACTTCACGGAATTCGCCGCGATAAAGTGGAACATATCCTTCACACCTTCTTTGCGGGTGCCCGCGCAGTCATTTCGCTCACAGACCCAACAGGCAGAGCCGTAAGACCTAAAGAATGGTTTCGCGTAACTCCTGAACTCGTTTCTCACGCGGTTAAGGCAATCAAGGACGGGACCATCGCAGAGCTACAGTATGATGTTGAGAAACAGCAAATTTCGAAGCGAGGATGAGTTCAACACTGGTCTCAACGCGCTTTCGCCACGTGCTGTACCAATGATCGCTTGGGCTCAAGATGAAAGCATCCATGACATCTTTCAAGAGCGCTAGTTCAATCCTTGATTGAACAGCCCGAAAGTCCGCAGTTGGCCCGAACTTCCAGACATTTCTAGCACGTAGCAGCGTGACCATACCTGCCATTTGTCCGTAGTCTAGGCGCTTCCAGTCAGCAAGTAGAAACAACCATAGATCAAGATAGAGTCTCGCCACTAAGTCATGGCCAGTCCAAACATTGGGTCCGCGCCTTATGGTGCGGACCTTTCTTATAGTGACAATCCAATTCGCGCTATGTCGCTCGGTAATCCCCCCATTCATGGAGGGATTACCGAGCGATTAAGCTCAGGGATGGATCACTATTGGCTCGCACTGTCACTGACAGCGATACTGTCGGTGGTGCACGGTCCATAAGAGTCGATGCTAGACGAATCCTTATAAGTCGTCTTTGCTTTCAATGGCAGCAAGTCACCACAATTGGTGCATACTATATAGTCCATGGCTCGTCTCATTGGCATAATGTATTGCGCACCGTAAGTAGATTTTTGATTTCTTAGGAATCCAGACCCATGTCTGTATACGGCATTCACAATAAAGTCGTATCCATTGGTTATCCGGCCACAACCACACTCTGGTCCATTCATATACGCAGCAGTAAGATTGAGATTGTACTTGTCGTTTAGCAACCGTAATTCATCTTCGGTAATGTTCGATGCGTTTCTCAGGTCTTCGTCCGACTCGACCGACTCGGCGACCAATTTGCAGAAGTGATCGTAGATTCCTTCGTCATTGGTGAAGTAATGAAAGCTCTTTAAATTGTGACGATTGACAAAAAGCGCCTCTAACTCATTAACTGACGAAATGTAGTTATCCATTTTTTCCCCAATTCTCTAAGATGTTGCTCCGCAACTTGTGCAGGGTCTCAATGTTTGCACACTTGCTCGCTTCAATTGGCGGTCACCGAAATAAACGACAAACGCCGTGGTTATCGTTTGGGCTTTCCAAAATGATGTTCTAGTTGCCACCTCCCCTTCTTCCCGCAATGTTGTTTCGATAATCCACAAATGCTGCTTGCGGAGGACAGAAACACGCTCCTCAAATAGTACCGTAACGATATCTGGAGCGTGATAGGTTGCAAACTGTGATCAAGTTGGCGATGCAATCTCGGCTTGTTCTTGTCGGACTACGGCACTTTGGTTCGGTCACTTGTGTTGCATCTCACACCAATGCAAGTGTGAACTCGTCGTATGGGCCTAGCCTTCAAAACCCCAGACTGTTATTTTTTAGTTTCCGCCTGCCTCAACAAAGTCGACAATAAATCGGCCATCATAATTTGTATTATCTATATAACCCTACGGCAAGATCAGGTGTTAATATGGGTAATATTTGGAAGATAAGTAAACTCGAATAAAGAGGCCAGTTAATTTTAGTGCCTGAGTACGTTTTATCGACACCTGAATGAGGCGTCTTGTAAAAAACGGCAAGCCATGAGGGTTTTATGGAAATTTATAAAAAGTACCCTACGTCATCTAAGCTATTTCGTTACATTAAAGGATACCACGTTGCGGATCAGAAAGTTAACGATCTCACTGTTCAATCGCCTCCAACGGGTTACCCTTTACTGGGGCATATATGGAAGGGGATCGGGACGGTTGATGTGGCTGGTGAAACGATCCCTCAAATGAAACCTCCAGTTAGCCATTTTAGCGGGCAGCTGTACAAAACCAATGCATGCGTTCATTGGAAAGGACATATAGGCCATATACTCGCAGAGTTCACAGCAACAGGACTTTATGAGCTGTTTGGTATCTATGGTGATACGCTCGTTAACAGAACTGTTTCGGTGAACGAAACTGCTTCGGAGTTTGCAGCTGTACTGCAGGCAAAGCTTAACGGTGTCAAGGATACAGAGGACTATCTCATTTGCTTGCAGCAAGCACTCAAATGGCAAGCAGGTAAGGCGATTTCAGCGCCAGACTTTGTCGTTAAAGCAGTTCGCCTTATTGAAGAAGCCTATGGAGATATTAAACTGAAGCACCTGATCGAAGAGCTTAATATACCTGAAAGGACGTTGACGAGTCGGTTTAAAAAGATAGTTGGGGTATCGCCTAAGTATTTTTCTCGCATCACACAGTTCAATTATATCGTCTCAATCATACTTTCTGGTGAAGAACTACCCCTGTCGCATTTGGCTGCGGAGGCTGGATTTTATGATCAGGCACATTTCACCAAAACTGTACAAGAATTTGTGCTTAACGCTCCTTCTCGCTTCTTGGAAGGTGATGTTTCAAAAGTTTCCAGTTTCATCAGGCAAATGAATAAAAATACGCCATGATTTGGCCGTTAGTTTTTGGGAAGACCTAGATGAAACAGGCCACTTCAGGCCCTTCACGAAAATAGCTGAAGACGCTTCTGGATGAATTTGCTCAACCCTTGATGGAAACGCTCTAATGGCAGCAATTGGCCCTCGACGCTAGCAACGGTCTCTCACTGGCCGGGGTTTTCGCAGTGCATTGAACGTCAGCAAAGTCCGCATCTTACCAGTTCAAAATCACCAAACTTGGGTGAATGAGATTCAATGTTCCCTTGTTGTTGTTCGTAACGCCCAAATGTGCACGCTCGGTCCAGTTGGGCCTATTAGGCTGCTATAACTCAGATGATAATCGAATATTTGGGATTATGACTTGAGTAATAGGAAAGTAAATTTGCTGGGTAGGCTTCCCTCTCTCAGAGCTTTTGAGGCGATTGTGAGATGCGGAAACATAGCAGCGGCGGCGGATGAGCTGTGTGTTACCGAAGGTGCGGTCAGCAAACACATCAAAGCACTGGAAGCGGAACTAAGGGCCAAGTTGTTCATCCGCGTTTCACGCCGCAACCAGCCGACACCAGCCGGAGAAAGGTTATTTCAGGAGACTCGAAGCGCCTTTGCTTTACTGCGGCAGGCCGAACAGAGTTTTTCTCACGACCTTTCAAACAGACCCTTCGTACTAGCTGCTCCTTCTACCAGCCTGCTGCGTGTAATCATCCCAAACGCCCGTCTGATACAAGAGGCCATTGGTGATCGCCCGTTGCAGTTCGTAGCAGATGATACACATTACGGCGCAGTGGATGCTTCTTACTCCCTCAGCCTGAGAGTTGAGGAGGTCCCCGATGTAAGCAATATGCTCCTGAAACTTGCAGATGAATAGTTTGGATTGGTGATCTCACCGCTGCTGTTGTCGTCAGAAGCAAACGATCCAGCCCACACCCTCACTCACTACAATCGTCTGCTTCCAAAAGACAGGCCGCATATATGGGAGAACTGGGTGGAGGAAAGCGGCGTTTCTCTGGAGCCAGCCGAAAACACAATCTACTTCGATGAGATGTACTTGGCCCTTCAGGGCGCCGAAGCCAGCCTCGGTCCCACAATCGCACCTCGGCCCCTCGTCACAGAAGCAATCGAAAACAATCGCCTCTGCGCACCCTTCGGCTTCCATCAACGCAAAGGAGCCTACTTCGCCATAGCTCCGCTGGAGACCGAACTGGATCCGGACTTCCATCGTGTGGGGGACGTTTTGACGAGAATGTTTAAGTCAACTTAGGGGGAGGTTATTCTACCTGCAGATACCGCTAGCTTTCTTGCTGGTATGTTTAATTGTAGCAGCTTTCCTTTGTACTTTGGGATTTATAAAAAGGTAACTTCTTCTTCTCGATAGGGTGATATTTACAAGTTAGGCAGGACTTACTTCGTATCCAGAAGTTTACTATCAAATAAAACCTACAATACGCTCATCAGAATGAAAAATTCTGAGCATGGCATGAATTCTGCTCGTTTGCCGTCTTTACCCTGTGTTCCCATAGTTTCTGAACCATTAGGGAGGGAACAATGGTTCAGAAATTTTCATGTAGTCGCCGTTTGTTTATCAAATCAGGCGCGGCAGCAACCGGCGCACTAGCTATGCCCAATATATTGCGCGCTCAAACCATAACTGAGTTGACCATGTTGGCGTGGTATGGGCAGGCGGAGCCTGACGCTGTCGCTGAGTTTGAGGAATTAAATCGCGTAAAGATTACACCAAAGTACTACGTTGGCGGCGAGCAGATGTTGGCGCTGCTAAGCCAATCTCCGCGTGGCACTTATGATCTGGTCCATGCGGATGCTGAGTACGTGCATCAATTGGTAGCTGCTGATTTTGTAGAACAGTTGGACCCTTCAGACTACCCTCTCGATGATTTCTTTCATGAGTTCCATAAGTTCCCAGGCCACTGGGTTGATGACAAACTTTACGCCATGATCAGCCGGTTTGGCTTTCTGGGTATCTCTCACAATTTAGACGCTGTTTCTCGCAAAGAAGCTTCTAGCTACAAACTCCTATGGGATACAAAACTGAAGGATAAGATCGGTCATTTCGATTGGCATTTGCCCAATCTTGGCGTGCTTAGTCAGTACAATGGTAACGAAGCCCCTTTCAATCTTTCAGAGGCCGGGTGGAGTAAACTTAAAGAGACGACACTGGAACTAAAGCCGCAGGTGCGCGGATTTTATGATTACGGCGGTGTGCTCTCTTCGCTAAAGAGCGGCGAAGTCTCTGTAATGCCAGGTATTGGTGAATGGATCACCGGAGTTTTACGCCGCGATGGGGCCAATGTTACTACTACCATCCCAGAGGAAGGAGGCCTTCAGTTTACTGAGTCTTTCTCAATCGGCAAAGGTTCTCGCAAGGCAGAACTGGCTCGCAAATTTATCCAATATATGGCAGGGCCCGAAGGTCAATTTCGTCTAGCAAACTTGAATGTGTTCCCGGCAGTTATCCCAAGCAAACGTGGTTGGAAACGAATGATCGAGGAAAGACCCGAGGATGCCCGTCATCTGGGTATGTTTGAAGGATCAGGGAACGCTATGGACCTTATTCGGGCAGGTCGGATCAAAATCCGCAAACTGCCAGTGCAGCAAGATCTGGCAGACTGGAATGACTTCTGGTCCGAATACAAAAGCACCTAGAAACTCAGCGATAATCCCGGAATAACACCATGCAAAAACCCGCGTTATCAGCTCGGAGGTTGCTTTATAGCAGCTTCTGGGTCTCACCCTTACCGTTCTGGCTTACTCTTTTCTTTCTCGGCCCACTTCTTCTTCTGGTTTGGTTGAGTTTCTGGGATGTGCGGAACTTCGTGCTGCAGCCTGATTTCCAACTGGATAATTGGGTGAAAATCCTGAGCGCCAACTATTTCTGGCAGGCATACGGGCGGACATTTCTAGGGGCCTCCTGTGTTGCTGCCATTGCCAGCCTGTTGGCTTTGCCGTGTTCGCTGGTTATTGGTTTTATTTTGTCAACGCGTGCTAAATTAACAGTATTGGGATTGTTCGTAGTACCCTTCTTCACAAGTTACCTTGTGCGGGTTTACTCATGGCAAATCTACCTGACTGATAATGGGGTAATATCCAATCTCCTTGCCGCTATTGGTCTCGAAACCGGAAGCCTTCTTAGCTCAAAGTTTGCGATGCAGGTCGGATACGTCACGCTTACGTTACCTCTGGTGGTAGTAATCCAATCGATCTCTATGCTGTCTTTTAACAGAACACTGATCAACGCGGCTTATAATCTTGGATGTGGCCCAGTAAGGGTGTTTTTCTCAGTCCTTCTGCCGGGTACTCGTGCAGGTCTTATTCTGGGGGCACTCTTTGCTTTCATCTTCAGCTTTGGCGACTTTGTTTCTCCGACCTACATGGGCGGCGGTAAGTTCCCAACTCTCGCAATATTGATCACAGACACCGTCAAATCAGGCCAGCAATGGCCACGTGCAGCTGTCATTGCAATCGTGATGATTGGGACACTGCTTATTGTCGCTTTGACGAGTCTTAAACTCGCGTACCGGAGGAAGTAATGCACCTTTCTCAAGCAACAAGAATAACGCTCATGGTCCTGTGCGCAGGTGCTCTTGCGTTTCTCTATGCACCGATTATGGCGAATTTTGTGTTTTCGCTCACGACTGATCGTTTCCCAACGCTTCCTATCTCCGGCTTCTCAACCCAATGGTATGAGCTGGCATTTGGGGATGACTTGGTTATTCGAGCATTGCTCAATACAGCGTTGGTTGCTCTTATTGTAGCGCCACTCTCTACGTTTTTGGGGTTCACTGCTGCCTATACTGACTACCGTTTCAATTTTGTTGGTAAGAAGCTGCTGATGGTGTTTGCACTGTTGCCGCCATTGGTGCCTCTTGTCGTCTCTGGTCTGGCAATGCTGGCATATCTTTCCAGAGTGGGCCTCTCGGGCAATCTCTCTGCAATCGTCATCTCCCAGATTGTCCTTGCCTCTCCCTTTGCCATGGCCATTATCCGACTACGCCTCTCTCAGATTGATGATGATCTTGAGTTTGCTGCTCAAAACCTTGGAGCATCAAACTGGAGGGCATTTTGGGAAGTCATCATTCCCTTAACCAAAACGTCCGTTTTTGCGGCATTTCTGCTGAGCTTTGCAGTGTCTTTTGATGAGTATGCCGTCACTTGGTTTGTTGGCGGCCTTAATGAAACAGCATCGGTCCGCGTTCTCAGCTTCCTTCAATCTGCAGTCAGTCCCCGCATCAATGCGATTGGTTCATTCACATTCGTTGTGTCCATGAGCTTAATCCTGTGCGCCCAGTTTATTACTCTGCGCCGGTTTTCAAAGGAGAAACTGTGATGACCGCAAAGATCCAAACAAACACTTCTATGCAGGCTGATGAAAGCCCATCGCAGGATGTACACATCAAGCTTCGGGATATTCGTAAGAACTACGGCAAAGCCGTGGCTATCCAGGACTTGAACCTGAACATTGATCGCGGTCAGTTTACCGCCATCATGGGGCCCTCTGGTTGCGGCAAAAGCACATTACTGCGTTGTCTGGCTGGTCTGGAAAGCATTACTACCGGTGACATTTTGCGCTCTGGCCGTTCCATCAGGCATCAGGAAATCTGGGAACGTGAAATGCCTATGGTATGGCAGTCTCTTGCTCTTTTCCCATTTTTGAGCGTGCTGGAAAACATTGAGTTCGGGCTGCGCATGAGCGGCGTCTCCAAAGGTGAACGCCATCGACGAGCTCATGAGTGGGCATCAAAACTGGGGTTGGATGAATATGTAAACCGTTCAATCGACCAGCTTTCTGGTGGCCAGAGACAACGGGTAGCGCTGGCCAGATGCTTGGTAACTGAACCTTCGATTATTTTGCTGGATGAACCACTTTCCGCACTGGATGCGCACCTCTCGTTGCAAATGCAGGCAGAGCTAAAACGCCTGCAGCGCGAGCTGGGAATTACCTTTGTTTATGTAACGCACAGCCACTCAGAAGCATTCTCTATGGCCGACAAAGTCGTGATTATGAACGAAGGCCGAGTTGAGCAGGAAGGCGCACCGCAGGAGATTTACCTCAAACCGGCAACCAGCTTCGTGGCACGGTTCCTTGGTGGCAGCAGCATATTGAGCTGTACGGTTAAATCTACTGAAACGGACGAAGTGCTTGTTGATGGAAAGGATGGCACTTTCAGATGTACCTCAGATGAGTTCAGAACACTTCAGGTTGGCAGCAAGATCAATCTGATTGTGCGCGCTGATCAGATCTCATTGTCACAGGAAAGCGGATGGGCGGACAACGAAGTTTATTGCCGGGTCGTAGGTGAGGAGTTTGTGGGAGCGCTCGTCAACCTACAACTGGAAACAGCCTCCGGATCCAAGATTTTCGTACAACTTCAACAGCGTGACTTGAAAACCTTAGACATCGAAGTAGGGGCGGGCGTTTTCGCGAATTGGCACCCAGAAGACTGTCACATCATCAACTGATAAGGAGAAGAAGAATGACCTATAACGTGCTCGTTTATGGTGACTCAAACACGTGGGGCTGGAAGGGAGTTGAAGTTGCCTTCCCAAGTTCACGTTACGCAGATAATGAGAGATGGGCGGGTGTGCTGGCTGCGGAGCTGGGTGATAAGTTCAAAGTAAGTGTGGATGGGTTGACTGTCCGCTCAACTAATCTAGACGAACCAGCCGCATGGAACAGTGTGCCGGCAGATGCCTTCAATGGTGGAAAAAACCTGCCTGCTGCCATCGCTCGCGAAATGCCACTTGATCTTGTTGTCATCATGCTGGGAACCAATGATCTTAAGAATGATCTGGCTCGCAGTGCGGAAGATATCGCTGATGCGATCATTGAAGTTGCCAAGGTTGCAAAGGGGACAGAAGGGGGAGTGGCCTATACCTACAGGGCTCCCGAAGTGCTGGTTATCTCTCCGCCACCTGTTTCGACGATGGCACACCCGGACTTTGCCTTAATGTTTGAAGGCGGACAAGAAAAGTCACGGAAACTTGGGGCAGTGCTGAAAGCTGTAGCTAATGCTGCTGGCATAGAGAGCTTTGATGCAAGCGTAGTCATCCCAAAGGCTGCCGGGCTTGATGGTCTCCATATGTCTGCTGAGCAGCACAAGGTCCTTGGAAGAGCCGTTGCCAAGAAAATTCATGTGATGGCTGACGCTGCCGTAGACTGATCAATAAAGCGAACTTGCTAATAACAACAATAACATAATGCAAGTCAATACAGAGGTGAAGCCTGAAACAACAATGTTTCAGATTGAAAGGGAGGACAAACCTATGAATCTAATCAAGAAAGTCGTCACTGCGGCAGTATTCGCAATACCGTTGGTAGTGGCGCATGGAGAAAGTGCAATGGCAACACAACTCAACGAGGCTAGTGTTTTGGAATATGTAACTTTCACTGCAAAAGCAGGGACTGATGCAGAGAAGTTGGCTCAGGTTGCTGCGAGCATTAACAATAACCTGACAAATGTTTCCGGGTTCGTCGACCGTTATGTTTCACTGCAGGATGACGGGATATGGGTTGAGGTAGTATTCTGGAAAGATTTGCAAAGTGCAAAAGATGGTCTTCAGACATTTTTGGCGGATGACCGAAACAAGCCATTTCTGGATATGGTGAACGCAGATTCCGTGAAAATTACCTATTCTGATCTGAAACATTAAACACAAGCGTACGCAGAGCTGCTTGTTTTTGAGCCCTGCGTACATGCTTTTAAAAAACTGATTTACAACATGCAGATACTCACCTGCTAAACATGGTATGCTTGCAGGTAGGAAAGCAAGATACAAGGTAACTGAAATGCGCAGACGCATTCCTCCGCTGATCGCTGTCAGAGCATTTGAGGCAGCTGCTCGTCATGGCAGTTTCACAGATGCTGCTGACGAGTTGGCTGTCACACCAACAGCGATCAGTCATCAGATCAGGCATTTGGAGAAGCTGCTTAACCTTCAATTATTCGATCGGAATGGGCGGAACCTTAGCCTGACAGAGCAAGGAAAGCGCATCCTGCCAGAGGTGACACGTGGGTTTGATTGTCTTGCTGCTGCATTCTTCGAAACATACGGGGAAAAAGACAATAAGTCTGTCTATGTTAGCGTAACACGAGAGTTTGCCCGTTATTGGCTATTTCCTCGCTTAAACAATTTTTACGAACGTTATCCCGATTACGCCGTGAATGTCATTGCTTCTGAAAAATGTACCCCGCTTGATAGTAGCGAGGCTGATCTGGTTATTCGGTATGGCCCGAAAGCCCCCCCCGATAGTGTTGAAATTAATCTGTACAGAGAGGAGTATCTGGCTGTTTGTTCACCTAGTATGTTATCGGAAGGCAATCAGATAGAGAACTTGACAAGCAAGCGCTTATTGGATGTGCGTTGGGAGCTATCCAGCCTCAACTCTCCGACATGGAAACGCTGGTTCTCTGAAAATAATAATGAAGGCTATGAGGACTACATAATTTCGAATGTGGATGCCTATAATCTTGCACTTGATGCTGTCATCAGAGGAAATGCTGCAGCGCTGATCAGTAATACCATTTTTGAAGCTCAAGAACTGAGTGATAAAACTGTAGTGCTCAATGGAGCAAGGCTACCCGGTTACTTTTACAGAGCAGTTCTAACTATTGGCGGCACTCGTAAAAAAGCAGCACAGAACTTTCTTAGATGGCTTCAATATGAAGTAGGCACTACTATCTGAAATTTATAAGATTTGACAGCATTAACGAAGTCTCGATAGTTCGAGTGCATTTTAAAGTACGGAAGAAGGTCAGTCCTTCTCCCGTGTGTTATTAGGCTATAACTGGCTCAAGCTGCTCGCGGAGTGTGGTAGCCAGATTGTGAGTTTTCTCACGCGCAGCGGCCACAGATCTCTCCCAACGTTCATCCTTAAACTCTTCATAGTCTGCACTGATCAAGTGGATGTCCTCCTGAGCGGCGCCGAGGTAGTGTGCACAGGCTGCAATTGCTGGGTCGAGTGCGTTTATGTGGAATCTGATCCCTTCCTTCTCAAAACCAAATTCGCCACGACTGGAAAGGACTACTAGTTTTTTACCGGAAAGAAGTGGTGCAATTGGATAATCTCCGCGCGAAAGATCAAATGAGAAAGTTTCTCCGATCCGCGCAATCAGATCAAACCACGCTTTCAGGCTTGCTGGCATAGAATAATTGTACATTGGTGCACCAAGTACGATTACATCTGCTGCTTTGATTTCCGCAATCAATTGATCTGATAGGGCGAGCTGCCTTCTCATCTCATCACTACGTTCGGTGGGGGGAGTAAATGCAGCAGCGATCCAGGTTTCAGAAATAAAATGCGGTGGTCGTAAGCCGACATCGCGACGACAGATGACCTCATCCCCGGATTGTTTCCAGTTATCTGCAAACAGTTTGGTCAGGGAACGAGTGATGGAACGTGTTTCTCGTGCGCTCGAGTCAACAATGAGTAGTTCTGGTGCGGATGCCATGATCATCTCCAATTTTTGCATTTATAACTATTCGGAAAAATGGGGTGACGACAAATGATTGAAGATCATCTCAGCATGACATTTCTTCATTATGAACTTTGTTTTGTGGCAAATTAAATTTGCTCTCAACCAACATTCTATACTTTGAAAAAGTGCAGTTTTAAGCCTAAACGCAGCACCTTTAGTTCAGCAAATGCTCAAGATGCAGACCAGCTTGTAAGACTTCATCGTCTGTCCCGTATGCGCCGCAAACAGAGTAACTCAAGCCAGGATCAGCAGGTTTCATCGGTATGGCCAGGGATGGAACGTTAAGGAAGGCTGTGAGCATAGTCAGTTTAAGTACATCTGCATTCTTTCGCTGAAACGTCGCACTGCTCTCTTGGACTTCTGCAAGATTAGGGGGACGACAAGCTACCGTCGGCATCAACATCAGATTACCTGATAAAGTTTCTTGCACAAGTTGGCAGAGCTTGGCACGAGTTGTCATTATATGTTGCAGAGTATCAGCTGAAACTGGGGTAAAGTCCCGCAAGCGTTTTTTGATTTGCGGATCAATCAGCTTATCCTCGAGTGCTACAAGCTGTGTGATCTGCTCATAAGCTTCATGGCCTACAAGTGGCCCAAATTCTGCAAAAAGGGCAAGTGTCTTATCAAAGGCGGGGAATGGTCTGCGTTCGATATCTATCCCGTGCTGTTCTAACAGATTCACAGTATCCTCAAATGCATTGGAAATATCTTCATCAAGAACAGGGTGAGAAAAGACAGGTAAAATGAATTTTTGAGTGAAGGGTGTTGCATTCACCCGTTCTGGCAATGTCCCCCTCATCGCACAGTCAAGGGCTATGATGCCCTCTACGTTGCGGGCCATCGGGCCTAATACATCAAGAGAGGGAGCTAGTGGTACGACACCTTCCATTGCATAACGGCCCATAGTAGGACGATACCCGCAAATACCTTGAAATGCGGCAGGGATACGGGTGGAGCCTGATGTATCAGACCCGATCGCAAGATCGCATAAGCCTGATGCTATGGCGCTTGCGCAGCCTGAAGATGAGCCACCCGGTACAAGTGAAGTATCTAAGGCGTTCTCAGCTGTTCCGAAATGCGGATTTAGCCCAAGACCAGAGAAAGCAAGCTCAGTCATGTTGGCATGGCCAACAGGCATGGCCCCGGCATTAATGATAGCTTCTATCACTGTTGCATTCTCACCTGCCGGTCTCTCAGAAAGCAGTTTCGACCCAGCGGAGGTTGCAAGGCCTTTTAGCGCGATGTTTGCCTTGATCGCGACAACGGCTCCGTCAAGCTGTCCATGACCGCTGCTGGTTATCTTTCTTGGTATTGCCGCCCGACTGAGTTCATGGCGCTGTGCCTTGTTGTCAGAAATAAAAATTGAAGTAAAGGAGGTTGTTGCAAGCTGTGCTTCAAACTCCTCACAACCCATGAATGCTCCCATTTTACTTTGCACCCAGATGAACAGGTTGGTTGTAATAAGGCAATTCTTCCACGCGAATAGACTGATTATCACGCACAAACTGATTATTCACATGCTCTGCAATCTCATGAAGTGGTGCAAACCAGATATCACCTCGCTCCAGAATCGTTTCAAGCCATCTTTCAACCAGTGTCCAGCGAGCAAGGCGCCCTGTCAGAAATGGATGCCAAATTGCCATCCAAAAACCACCATGCTCATATTGAGCTTCAAACTCTTCCCAAAACCCTTCCAGTCCCCTCGAAGGCCCTGCGACGGGCATCATGTAATCAATCTCTGAGTAGTGTGCGAAGGGTGGCCAATCATCTGTCCCCCAATGCACCGGCAGTTCAACAAGGGATCCTTTAGCTGTATGAATTCTATAAGGAATATCATCTGCCATCAGTGAACTATCGTACAGAAAGTCATTATCGACCAGGAAATCAATCACCCCTTGTGATGCGTTGTAGACTGGAGCGCGATACCCTTTGGGTGTGTTGCCAACAGTTTTTTTATGGGCTTCAAGAGCTCGCTCAAACCAATAACGGTGTTCCGCATCCGAAAGGTTAGTCGGATCTTCATGGAGATAACCATGGTGGCCTATTTCGTGCCCATCTTCCTGGATTAGATCCATAGCCTCTGGATATTGCTCAACCACCCAACCTGGCACAAAAAACGACTGTTTCAGACCTAATCTGCGATAAGTGTCCAAAATACGAGGTAAAGCAACAGTGGGACCATATCGTCCCATAGAAATTGGATACAGACGATCAAACCCGTCTTTTGGGCGAGAAATGTGGATCAAGCTATCTGCGTCAACGTCGAATGTTATTGCGCAGGCACATCTGGCTCCATTTGGCCAGACAATTGGGTTTTGAATCATGCGTTCCCCCCGAGGGTAACGCGGTAAGCAAGGTCGGATGGAGCACAGTTCTCACCGTTTACTGGAGTGACATCTTGCGGACAAGCAGACATTACAACCAGTACGTCGACCTCAGCACGAAACTCGATTTCATCGTCCGGTCTTGAAACTGGTGCTGCCCATTCTGTTCTGCGGGCTGAGGTGATAGGAACGTTCATCCAGAGGTTAAACGGGTCTGGAATTACCTTTGCTTCTAGGCCGATGGACTTCAATGCCTGGCGCAGATTATCTGTACAGTTATCGTGATATTCTTTGCACCCAAGCTGTTGGTAACGAGCATGATCACACGCGGCAATGACTGTGTCATGCACACCTGAGGACGTGTCACGTACCAACGTAAGCATGGATCGCCTTGCATTGGATACGAGGATATCGCCGACGGTTGGCACTAAACTTGCCAAAGCGGTCCGACAATGGCTCATGGAAAGGTACTCATACAAGTTGCTCGGATTAAACGCCCAAAAATCACAAACTTGCGTGCCTGTTGGATTCACCACGATGAGAGATTGTCCAGCCTCAAGCCTTACAGCAACCCCTGTTCTAGCAGGTAATGTATAATGCTTGTTGAGCTCTGGGCTACCATCACTGGAAATAGCCCCTGTTATGCTGTCGTTCAGACCTGTGGGCATATCTAGGTAAAAATTGGGCATCCGTCACCTCCTTTGATGTGCCCTAATTTTAACATCACATCTCAGGATCACATCAAAACGAATTACTCTCAGTTAGGAATGATGAAATCTCGTTTAGATGGGTCACAATGTATGGACCGCCTGCGTTTCGCGAGAGAGTTTTTACTTGGATGCTTGAAGTCACAAAAGCAATGTTGAAAGCTATCTCTTTGTAGAGCCCGCTGATTTTTGCAACAGCGCCACTTATTCAGCCTGCGCTAATGTCTCAAACCAACTTTCCGTTCGGATAATGCCCAGTCAGAGAAAATGTCGATATGTGCTTGCATTGATGACGGGACACGTTTGGATCTGATGAGATAGTAATCTGACCCGTAGGTCATTCGGCGGTCTGAGAGCTGAACTAGAGCTCCTATCTCCAGATCCGGCTGTACCATCGCAAGCGGGCAAAGAGCGACGCCTTGTGCCGATAATACGGCAGCCCTGAGTAGGTTGAAATCTTCGTAAGTTGTCCCCTGTAAAGGGCCGAGGTCTTCGTTCCCGTTGAGATCAAACCAGCGTTGCCACCCCCATGTATCACCGTCATGCAATAAACCAAGACTGCACAAATCCGAGATGTGATCCAAAGACTTTCCGTGTTGTTCCAATAGGGCTGGGCAGCACACCGGAAGGCTGTCACCACTCAGGAAGAATGACGCGTCAACATCCGCACCCTGCGGTTCGTTCGACAAAAAGGAGAAAGCGATATGTACGTCTGAATAGTCGATCTCGTAACCATGGATTGCATAGATAATACGCGTCTCAATGCTCGGATGGGCTTCTTTGAATTTGGCAAGCCGGGGTATGAGCCAGCACATGGCAACGGATGGGATTGCGGCAATGACCAGTTCGTTGCGGCCATTGTCCGAACGGGCGCGGTGACATGCGGCATCGATCTCAGTCAGTGACAGAGACAGAGAATTTGCCAGTTCAACGCCACGCTGCAACAAGATTGCACGGTTACCCTCACGATGAAACAGCGGTGCCTCCAACCAGGTTTCAAAGTTCTTCACTTGATGGCTAATCGCAGATTGCGTGACAAAAAGGGCGTCGGCTGCGGCTTTGAAAGAGCCTAGTCGTGCAACTGCTTCAAAGGCACGAAGGGCGTTCAACGGAGGCAAGGTCATGATATTCCTTCTTCATTAGAAAAACTAAACCTATCCTGAAATAACATCGTTTGACGAAATCGTGCAACTTCCAGTTCATGTGTTTAGTTTTTAGCCGCTTTTGGCGACATTAAATTCAGGAGTCCCCTCATGGAACGCGAACGTCTACAGAACTACGTCGGTAACGGCGACAAGGCTCCCGGCACTTTCTCAGACGTCGAAATGCAGCGTCGCCTAGACGCCATCCGTGCACATATGGCGAAGGAAAACATCGATGCGGCTCTCTTCACCAGTTATCATTGTGTGAATTACTACTCCGATTTCATCTATTGCCAGTTTGGGCGCCGTTACGGGTTTCTCGTTGACCACAACATCGCAACGTCCATCAGTGCAGGTATCGATGGCGGTCAGCCCTGGCGCCGCACCTTTGGCGGCAAAAACATCACTTATACCGACTGGCAGAAAGACAATTATTTTCATGCCATTCGCCCCCTGATAGGTGGTGTTAAGCGTCTGGGAATTGAGTTCGATCACATCACCATCGACACGCTAAACCTGCTTAAGGCCGAGTTTCAGAACATCGAACTTGTCGATATCTCAGCAGCGTCCATGCGCCTGCGCATGATCAAGTCTGTCGAAGAAATTGCGCATACTGAAAAGATGACACGCATTGCAGACATCGGCGGTGTGGCCTGTGTGGAAGCAATTGCAGTTGGTGTGCCTGAGCATGAAGTAGCGCTGCACTCAACGGCAACTATGGTTCGCGAGATTGCCAAGGTCTGGCCTCATGGCGAACTTTTAGATACCTGGACCTGGTTCCAGTCCGGCGTGAACACCGATGGGGCGCACAACCCAGTCACCAGCCGCAAGATCCAGCGTGGTGATATCCTATCCCTCAATTGCTTCCCGATGGTCGCAGGCTACTACGTAGCGCTTGAGCGTACGCTGTTTGCCGAGCATGCGAGCGATGAGCACATCAAGATGTGGGAACTGAACTGCAAGGTCCATGATCGCGGCAAGGAGCTGCTGGTGCCAGGTGCGAAGTGCTCCGACATTGCCAAAGAACTGAACGAGATCTACGCCGAGGCCGATCTACTACAATACCGTAGCTTCGGTTACGGCCATTCCTTCGGGGTGCTTAGTCACTACTATGGTCGCGAGGCAGGTCTGGAGCTGCGCGAAGATTGCGAGAAGATTCTAGAAAAAGGCATGGTAGTGTCTATGGAACCGATGATCACTATTCCCGAGAACATGCCCGGCGCGGGTGGCTACCGCGAACATGACATCATCGTGATCGAGGACGAAGGCAATCGCAACATCACCAACTTCCCTTACGGACCCGAGCATTTGATCGTCAAATCAGTTCTCAAAGCGGCTTGATCTATATGAAACGCCCCGACCTGTGCATGGTCGGGGCGTTTCCGCATCTAGAGACATTTTAATCTGGGAGGAGCATATGTTTCTGAATTCATGGGTACTTGATTGGTTTGTCATCCTGAGTATGGCCACCATCGCCGCCGCGCTTGTTGCCTGGCTGTTAGATCGCGTTCGCAAAAACGACTGACCCCAAAGACCCGTTCCGCAACAGAAGGCGGTGCATCACTTACCAAATCTGGAGGAGGAGATCATGGAAAGTATTCCGTGGATCAACTGGCTGATCATGGCGACGTCTTTTATCGCATTAATCTGGCTGGGTTGGAAATCGAGCAAAGTTGTGCATTTCAATAACGATGACGAAAGCGGTTTTCTAGTCGCTGGCCGGTCGCTTGGCCCTTTTGTGGGTGCCGCGACGATCGTGGCGACGGGCTACTCCGGTTGGGGCTTCATGGGCTCACCCGGTGTAGCTTACGAGTTCGGTGCCATCGAAATTCTAGGCAACTTTATGTTTGCACCTGCAATGGTGATCGCTGTACTTTTCTTTGCTAAGTTCCTGTCGCAGCGCGCAGCGTCCATGGGCAGTAATACGATCCCGGAATATGCAGCCAACCTGCATAGCACCGGTGGACTAGCTCGTCTGGTTCAAGGCGTTGCGGCAATCGTCACAATTGTCTTGTTACTCGTATTCCTGACTAGTCAAATCAAGGCGGTTGGCATACTTGCGTCAGGGTGGCTTGATCTACCGCAGGTCTGGGGCGCTACGGTGATGATCTCAATCATCATCCTGTATACTGTTCTAGGTGGTCTGACGGCGGTCGCTTGGACTGACACGCTGATGCTGATAGGCATGTTGATTGCCGCGGTTATCGTGTGTGTTCAGATGTTCAGCGACATTCCCCTGATGCAGATGGTCACTCAGCTGAATAAGATCGACCCTAATCTCGTGAACCCTGTGTCTTCTGACCCTTACGGCCAGGCCAAAGGTGCAGTCTATCTGGTTTTGCCCTACGCGTTCATGTTCTCCGCTGTCCTGCCCTACATGGCAGTGCGCTTTCTGGCGTTTCGAGCCGACGTGAAGTTCTCGACTGTTGCGCTCTATGTGGCGCCTTTTGCGTGCATCCTGTCGCTGATCCCCATCGTCGGTCTCTACATGCGGCTCAAGATGCCGGATCTCGCCGAGGCCGATCAGGCCATGCCGGTCTATTTGGAGACGTTCCTGCACCCAGTTCTAGGCGGCTTCATTACGCTCTGCATCCTGTTTGCCATGCAGTCCACGGCAAACTCGTTGCTGCACACGGTCGCCTCTGCCGCATCTCACGATCTACGTCGAGCGCTGTTCCCGGGTCATGAAAACCCCAAGACAGTTTTGTTCATCAACCGAACGGCAGTTGTGGTGTTTGGATTGGTCGGCTTGTTGATGATGATCTACGCGCCACCGTTCTTCCTGTCATGGTTAGGTATTCTTGGTACAGGCACTCTGCTTGCTGCTTTGGTTGGGCCGGTCTTCATTTCAGCGTTCTGGCGCGGAAACGCATACGGGGCACTGGCTGCTATGGTTGGAGGCTTCTGCATTTCGGGCTACCTGTTGATCTGGGGTGCTACTGGATGGGTGGTAGGGCCTTTGGTTGGATGCGTAGTTTCGTCGGTCTTGTATGTCAGTGTGAGCATTCTGACATTCAGTCTGGATAGGCGGGCTGCAACCGCTTGATCATAACGCATCGCCAACAGCAAGGGTAGGACTTTGGAACTGCTCTTGCTGTTGAAGTTTGAGAGCGTGGAGTTCGTCACAGTTACCCGACAATTTGATTAAAGTTGCTATGCCGCCATTCTCCAAGTCCTTTGTTCAATAGATGTGAAAGAGTAATGAAGGTTTATATGTGTTCTTCGTTCGGTAGCTGTGCATTTATTGAGTTGAGAAGAGTTCACCCCACAAAGCTCTACGACATCGTCACCTTGATGTTACCTCAACCTCTGCCAGAAACCCATGAATATCGTCTTCTAGCCCACTCTTAGAGCGGGCAAAGTTGTCGGATATTCTTGACCGTCTTTTCAGCTGCCGCGCTGGCAGCTTTGTGGTTGGATTTTAAAAATGATTTTCGCGTCTTATTCGGTGAGAGCTCGGAAGACGGGTTCCTGTTTTAGGAATGCTGCTTGTTGCTCGCCGCCAGCACGGTCGCTGTTTAGCTCGTTGCGGTAGCTAATGTAGCCCCAGTGGTGAGCGGAGACGTCTGAATCTGGCTTTACGCCTTCATCTACCCAGTTGGTCAGCAAAGCTCCTTCAATCTCTTCAAAGAATTGATGTGTTTTTACCAGCTGCTCAGTGGTGTAAGGCTCGCCTTCTTCTTCAGCACGGATGTAGAGAGTGAATTGGGCACCATCAGAAACACGTCGCGCCAGGTTACTAGTATCTACGCTACCCTTAGTAGAGTCTAGATTGGTCACTTTCCACTTGTCGATTGGAGAGTCTGGAGACAAAAGCAGGCCGGAGATTGCATCAAATGCTTGTTCGAGGTGCTCTTTTTTTACAGAAATATGAACCTTATCGCCGTGGTTCTCGCCTTTAAACTGCCCTTCTTCGCGACCAAAGTTAATGAATGAGTTGACGCCCGGTAGATTGTAGTAGCTGAAGCCTTCGTGATCACCGAAGTTTTGCGATTTGATGTCGTTGTAGTTCGGCGTTGAGTTTGCGAGGCGGAATACTGGTGCGCGCTCTTGACGAAACACTTGTGCAACCTTTTCAGGGCCTTCAGCAGTTACGCCGTCCCCGTTTACTGAACTTGGCAGGCTATCGTAAGTTGGTTCGAAGGCATCTCCGTCAAAACCGCCTCCGATAAAGTGCGAAGGGCTAAAACCTGAAGCTCCATCTATTGGCATCTCATCTCTCCTCTAGATCACCCAGGTGGAGCGAACTGCGCCGCATTGCTGAGCATGCCCCACCATTTACTGTTGACTGTCATTTAAGAGGACTGGATGCGGGGAAGTGTATCGTATGGAACACCTCGTCCAAACGTGATCGTATGGTTAAAGGGTTTGGGGATGAAAAGTTGTGCCGTATGCCGGCTGCCTAATTTGAGGTTGCCCCTTCAACTTCGGTGAGCTTGGACTGGTTCGAGAAAAGTGGAAGGACTTCGGGTTAGCGTGTCTCAACTCTTGATGGAAACGCTCTAATGGCGGCTTCTGGCCCTGTTTGACTTGGTTATCAGCTACAAAACATCTGATTTGCTTTCCTCATTGCTTGGTCTGGTTCGCACGCACGTCAAAGTCCTGAGCTAGTTATCAGAGTCTCACATTTGATGTCGACTGCGCATTAACGTCAGGGTGATCACTGTCCAAACACCTATCCGTACGGCCAAGGCCCCTACAGTTCGCATCTCATATGCCACTCCTTGAAAAACCAGAAATCCGAACCCCAAAGCAATCAGGCCCGTTGCCACTGCGATAAACGCAGACAGACCAAGTGCCCAGTTACGCTGTAGCCAGATCCCAATTGCAGCACCGATGTAGAGAAAGCCTGCTAGAAAATTGAACCAGAGCACGACTGGCATGTAGTCGCCCGCAGCCACTTGAACCTCCACTGGCCCAAATAAGACGCTCCCACCGGAAATCAGAGTCAGCGCCCCAAAAATCCCAGCGAAGAGTGCCAAGGACCTCTGCCAAAACGTTGAGCCGTATGATTGGGGTTCTGTTGAAGTCATTTTTTGGGAACCTCTGTGAGAGCGGCTTGTGCGTCAAATAAAGGATATAGGATTGGTTATAGAAATATAACTCCACAATGTGCCTCTTTCCTATTGCACAGAGCCTCTGATAGCTCTTCTTACTGCAATTAAATTGTGCGACTCAAAATGTCGTCGCCCGACTTAATGTGCGTCGACGTTAAGTAGAGAACCAAATTAGAAACACCGGAATCGCGACGAGCAGAAATACCCCTGCAATTCCGGTCCATGTGGGTACTATCAGGTAGGATTTGTGGGGCAGAGCAGGGTTGTAGAATACAGTAACACAGTCGCCTTCATGCTTTTGAATACCACCCTTCTGCCACTCAACCATTCTGGTTCCAGTGGCCCTAATAATGAACGGACTTAACCGCTTGCCGGTATAGGATATGTCGTTGACAGAATATTCATACCTCACGCGTGCCGTGTGCATTCTCTCATCAGAGCTTCCAATGCTTGAAACCCCATCTTCCGTGAGTTTTCCAATCGTATGAGGCCAGCGGCGTATGCGAAAACATGCGGTGATGCTAACGATCCCCATGAGCAAAGCATAGGCAATACACGCAGACAGAACCGCGTAATGTTCCCCATTAAGTAAATCAGTCCATAATTCTTGCATGCATTAAATTACCGCAAATGAGATTGGGAGAAATAGCGCAGAACACGCTCACGGTTTTGGGAGTTATACTTTGTCGCTTGTGGTTGCACTTGAAACCAGCCCTTGTTCCTAGCTGGATGTATCGATCTTGAGTAGCGAGCTTTGCTATTCCTAACTTAGAACATGCCGAGAAACTATGATCAGCCGCCCTCCAAGCTATGACGCGATTAGTTTCAGCGTCAAGCGCGCAACAGCCGTCATTCATACTCGTTGCAGCATCTATTGCTTTGGGCTCTTTGCAACCTACTCGGGCGGATGCATCAATCTGTGCTCGAGCGATCCAATAAGGTTCTCAGAATATCTTTTATGCAAACAGCACCAACCCTTGGAGGATCTGCTCGAATTCCCATAGTTGGTCCTCTGCTAGTGGCTACTGCGTCCGGCTTCTTAATTGCCCCATTTTGACTAGCTTTCGCGTAAACAGACCTACTTCCACTTAATTGAGCAGCCCATGCTCGGGATTTGATCCTCTGGTCCGCAGCTGGTTTTGGCAACCTGACGCATGGCATTGAGAAGTTCTGGTGTGCGGTTGGTTGGGTCGTCGAAGCCAGCATCATCCAAGCGGCCACGGTATTGCAGCTCACCCTTGTTGTTAAAGCCGAAGAAATCTGGCGTACAAACTGCGTTATATGCTCTGCCAACTTCTTGTGTTTCATCCAGCAAATACGGAAACTTAAAGCCAAATTCCTTGGCAAACTTTTTCATGAAGCTCGGTCCATCAGCAGGCACTGAGCGATAATCATTGGACATGACAGCAAGAACGCCGAAGCCTTCGGCTTTGAGCTGTTTCATGTCTTCTGCCAAGCGATCTGCAATGGCCTGCACATAAGGGCAATGATTGCAAATAAAGGCGATGAGCAAACCGCTTTCACCAATCTGATCAGACATGGTGAAGCTGGTACCATCAGCATCTTTGAGCGTAAATTCTGGCGCTTTCCAACCAAAGTCGCAGATTGGTGTGTTCAAAAGCATGGGAGCCTCTCAATTTCTTGTAATTGATCTTAAATGTGCAATTGACGAGCTGTTTGAACCCGTCAGTCACATCCGTTTCTTTGAAACTTATTTGCCCGGAACCGGAAAACGCATCACGTAGTATGGAGCCTTTGCACCATTGACGCCTTGATTGAAAGCCGGGTGCTTATGAAGCTGGTTTTGCGTAACATAGACATATCCGTCTTGAGCAACATCAAAGCCATCCGGCCAGGAAAGCCGTTCGTCTTGAATGAGCACTTCGTACTCTCCAGCGGTGGTCAGGCCAATGGCTGAGTTCTCGATGTCAGAAACGAAGAGACCACCATTAGGATTGAAAGTCATACCATCGCTTGGCTTTTTGGGACCGTATTCTTCAATGAAAGTATTCAGATCGGCGGAATTTACAGAGGGATCTGCAAGTTTTGCAGCCGGGATGCGGAAGATCTGCTCGCCATTCACTGTGCCGAAGTAGACCCATTTGCTGTCATCAGAGATGGCAATTGGGTTGAGGCCGAAGCGTAGATTGTTGAGGGAGCCATTTTCTCTTTTGGCTGCCATCAGACCACCGTCAATCACCACATCGCGGCCTGGGGAGATAAACTGCTCTGCCGCTTCCAGCAGGCGGCGGGCTTCGCCGGTCTTCAGGTCCACGATAACGATGGCTGGCTTGGATGGCCCCGCCAGATTGCCGAGGGTCATATCCGCGATATAGATCTGACCACGTTTTTCATCGATCGCAAAGTCCTGAGGGAAGGAGTTTGCTCTCAGAGCAGATTTGTCAATCTGCAAGTCTGCGTGAAGCGTGTTGGTCTCAGAGTTCCAGCCCAGCAGACGAGGTGCAGAAGTATCGCTTCCCATGTCCAGCATCCAGACCACGCCATTGGAGTCTGTGTCGACACCAATCACAGCAGACAAGCCGAGTTCGCCTACTTCCGGACCATCTGCCCAATCTTGAGTTGGGAACGGGGCCTTGCTGCCATCTTTCAGAACTTCAACCACCCTCAACGCCGGCCCATCCAACGGCTGCATGCTGACAATCATGCGTCCGTTTGGCGTTACGGTGATGTTACCCGGGCGGGTTTCAGAGAATTTTGCCACTTCTTCCAACTGAAGCGGCTCGCCAGCTACAGCAGATAATGAGAGGAAAGACAGAGCAGAGGCTGCCAGCAAAGATTTTAGCATGAATAAAATTTCCTTATTGATTATTGGCGTTCTATGAGACATATGGCTAAACATGATCGATTAGTAAAACTAGAAAAATAAATAGGTCCTATGAGCAACGCCAATAGATCTCCCTTCCGACTTGATACGGACCTGACTGTGCTTCGCTCTTTGATTGCTGTCATTGAGGAGGGTAGTTTTTCCGCTGCAGCAGAAAAAGTGGGGCGGACGCAATCGGCGATCAGCCTGCAAATTGCCAAGCTGGAAGAGCGGTTGGATGTGAAACTATTTGAGCGTACGAGCCGTTCTCTTTCCCAAACCAGCGAGGGTGAGATTTTTATCGGCTATGCTCGAAAGATTTTGGAGTTGGCCGATGAGGCTGTGTTGAGCGTTTCTGCGCCCAAGGAGCAAAGCATGCTGCGCGTCGGGTTTGCAGAGTATCTGGTACCGCAGCACCTACATATTCATCTGGCCCGCTTCAAACGAGCACACCCCACTTGTGATCTCAACTTGATCCTCGGCGGCGGGGCTGACTTGTTGTGTCTTTTAGATGCTGGGGAGCTGGATGTGGTATTCGCCGGACCAGAGGCCTCTGGCGGCAAGCAGTTATGGCAGGAGCCGCTGGTCTGGTGCGGGCAGCTGCCTGCGGCTGATAAACCTCTGGAACTGATCTTGATGCAGGAACCATGCAGCTATCGCGCTATAGCAATCTCTGCCATGGAAGCCATGGCCTCAGATTGGAAGATCTCAATCACTGCGAACTCCATTCAGGCTGTACAGTCCGCCATAAAAGCAGGGCTTGGAGTTTCCATTCTACCGGCCTCTGCATTGCTGGAGGACATTCCTGTGATTGAGAGCGCCCTACCAGGGCTACCAGTAACTAGCGTCTTAAGTTACTTGTCCGCACAGGAAGAAAATCCATTGGCGCAGCGCTTCATTGATTACTTGCTGTGTTACTTGGAAAAAACAGGAGCCTTACAAGCCACTTAGTTCCATTTATGTGCGGTAATGGAATGGGGAATTTAGTTTTTAAAGCGTAGCAAGATATCACCCCAGTAGGCGCCCTTTTCTGGGAGGATGTGGCTGCGAAGGAGGTTTTTTGCTTCTTGAATGTTGTTGCTTTGCAGGGCCTGGAGGATACTCACGTGCTGTTCATAGGAACGTAACATATGCTGCTCGTTGCTACCCAGATAATTTCTAGCGGTTGCCATCCGCGTAGAAATCAGTGCGTAGGCTTCAACGAAGTAAGCGTTATCGCAAAAATCAATCAGTACCTGGTGAAACTCATTGTCCAGTCCCAGGTATTCAAGCGTGCCGTTGCGTTCCATGCACACACTCATCTTATCCAGTATGTACCGAATGCTCTGGCACAACGCTTTGCAGTTCTTTTCGAAGGAAAGCTGCATAGCCTGAGATTCAATATAGTATCGAAACTCGAGCAGTTCATTGAACTCAGTCTGAGAAAGACTGAAAACGAAGGTGCCACTTTGAGGTTTGATCTGAACGAGACCTTCGCTTTGAAGCCGTTTTACGGCATCACGTATCGGAGCTTTTGTTGCTTCCAGTCGCTTGGCCAGAACAGTTTCAGATAGCTTGCTCCCCATTGGCAACGTGCCATTGATGATCATTTCACGAATGCGTTTGTAAACAACATCTTTGAGCAAATCTTGTGCCATCGGAATCTCAGAAAATGGATCAAAAAAAGAGTGAAGGAAAATACGTATCACCTTCCATCACTCAATTTGCCTTATAATACAATTTGTTATTTTGGCAAAGTTTCCTGTCATCCGTCCTTAATTGAGCAAGGAAGGCAAGAACATCGTCACCTGCGGCAAGTAGGTCACTACCATCAACATCACAAACATCGATAAGAGGAATGGTAAGATCGCCTTAACAAGGCTTTCAAGGGAGACCTCTGCCACGCCAGTTGCAACGAATAGGTTTGCACCCAAAGGCGGCGTACAGAACCCAATTGCAAGATTTACTGTCATGATCACACCAAAATGGACCGGATCTACGCCTAAATGCTGAACAATCGGCAGTAGGATCGGCGTAAAAATGATGATCGACGCAATTGTTTCCATGAACATGCCAACGATCAAAAGCATGATGTTGATGAGTAGCAGAACAATGATCGGATTATCAGAGAGCTGAATAATCATGTCTGCGACTTCCACTGGGATACGTTCCAGCGTGAGCAAACGCCCGAAGGATGCGGCCATAACCACCATGACCAAAACCGTTGCAGATGTCAGACCTGAGTTCAGGAAGACAGAGCCAAGCTCACGGAATTTCAAATCCCGATAAACAATCAGACTAACAAACAGAGCATAGACCACAGCAACGCCGGCTGCTTCAGTCGGCGTAAAGACCCCTCCATATATTCCACCTAGGATGATTACCGGGATAATCAGAGCCCACAGGGAATGCTGGCGCCATCCGGATCGCTTGATGTTCACATCCTTTGTTGCCCGGTCGAGCTGCGAACCTTCATGCGTTTTGGGAGTGAAATTTTTGGAGATGATACATCGTGCCACCAGCATGTAACCCAAACCAAAAAGAATTCCCGGAACAATACCTGCAAGGAAGAGTTTCCCGATCGATTGGTTTGCCGTGACACCATAAATGATCAGCGGAATACTTGGGGGGATCATGACGCCGGTGATACCGGCGGCCGCAGTAATTGCTGCGGAGAAGGATCGACGGTACCCGAGGCGCTCCATCTCCGGAATCATGTTAGAGCCGATTGCAGCAACGGTTGCCGGTGAAGAGCCTGAGATAGCAGCAAAAAACATGCTCGCTAAGACATTCACATAGGCCAGACCTGCTTTAAAATGCCCAACCAAAGTATAGGCGGCGCCTACGATGCGCGCGGACAATCCACCGCGTTGCATGACTTCACCTGCCAAAACAAACAGTGGAATGGCAACCAGGGGAAAAGAGTTGCCACCCATGACTGCACTTTTTGCCAGCAGCGTAATGTTCGGCGTATGCGGCAGATATTCGAGGACCACAAGAGATGCGAAGCCGAGGCAAATTGCAACTGGTGCGCCAAGGAAAACCAGCAAAATGAAGGTGCCGAAGAGGGTAAAGGAAACCATTGTCAGTTGCCCCCTATATTGGAATGAAGTGGAACGGTGGCCTCGGAAGGGCCTTTAAGTGCAATCAGATCCACAATCACGTTCTGAACGAGGCGTAGAGAGCTCAACAAAGCGCCAATTGGCAAGGATGCGTAAAGCCATTGCATACCAACCCGTACATCGGAAAGTGGCCAGTAGAGCACGATGGATGATTGCCTAGTGATGATGGGGCTTGAGACTTGCTTCCAGCCGTATAGAAACAGCTTAATCATGCACCACAGGACTAGCAGATTTGTGATGATGCCAATTATTGCTTTAGCTTTTGGTGGCAGACCATTGATAAGCGCAGTTACACAAATATGACGGCGTGTTTTGAAACCGTAGCTCACCCCCACCCAGATAAACCAAATGAAGCACCACCTGACAAACTCTTCGCTCCACGGCAACGAGCTTGAGAAGATGTAGCGCATAATGACCTGTACAAAGACCCAGAGCACAATATTAAACAACAGGAAGTTTATTAGATAAGCCTCTGCATTCTTCTCGATAAACCTTAGTGATGACATAGCCCACCCCTTATCACCCGGCAGGTAGGACCTGCCGGGCTAGCTGTTTATGTTTATTTTTTGAGAGCTTGAATGAGTTTGGTATCGACCAATTCGAAGTATTTGTCGCGAATTGGAGCAGTCACTTTCTGGAACGCGCCAATTTCTGCATCATTCAAACGAGTCACATTTACACCAGCAGCTTCAATCGCTTTTAGTTGGTCCAGCTCTTCGGAGGCGATCACATCCTGTTGGTAGTCGATTGCACGTTTCAAAGCAGAATTGACAAGTTTCCGGTTCTTTTCAGAGAGGTTGTTGTAAAAATCCATGTTGGCCAGAACCATATGTGTTGAGTACACGTGGCCGGACAGTGTCAGGAACTTCTGAACCTCATAAAAGCGTGAAGAATAGATATGCCCAAGAGGGTTTTCCTGCGCATCAACAACACCTTGCTGCAGAGCGGAATAAACCTCATTGAATGACATTGGCGTTGGATTTGCACCCATGGCAGCAAAGGCATCCATATGGGCTTCAACCTGCATAGTACGCAGTTTTACCCCCTCAAGATCTGCAGGTTTTTCTATTGGACCGACATTGCTTGTAATGTTGCGGATGCCATTTTCCATCCAGCCCAGCCCCTTGATGCCGTAATCTTCAACGCGGTTAAGCAGCATATCGCCAAACTCGCCGTAAAGAGCATCAAGCGCGTCTGCTCGATTGGCAAAGGTATAAGGGAGACCTGGAATAGAGAAAGCCGGATCCCAACCAGCCATCACTTCAACAACAGGTGCAGTCATATCAATGACACCAGACTGCACTGACTCGGTCAGTTCTCGGTCCCCCCCGATTTGACCATTTGGGAAAATGTCTACCCGTACTTCACCGTCAGATTCAGTTTCGATGATTTCTTTGAATTTAACCCATGCTTTATGCATGTGGTAGGTGTCAGCCGCTCCATGCCCCACTTGAATTGTCGTTTCTGCATTAGCCATCCCAGCGAAAGAGACGGAACACGCTAAAGCAACAAACATTGCTGTCTTCTTCAAAAACATAACAACACTCCCAATTAACATTTCAGTTATGTTATCTATATTTTTCTGAAATCTCAGATATTCAAGCGTAAATTTACGTATCATGACATTATCCACAACGAATACGCGGCGTAAATCACAAATTTGCCTGTGTGTTATATTTTTCACTTGCCAATTTTTTAATCTCGATCTTTCTTATATCTCATAACTAACATGTCACTTTTGGGGCAGATAATGAAAAAGATCGTGGTCATTGAGCCAGGTTACCTGAGCTATGAAGAAGAAGAGACGGTACTTCAGCAATACAACGCGAAGATTGTCGCACTACCGATTGGAACTGACCGATCTAAAATCGAGACTGAAATCATAGATGCAGATGCTGTCTTGGTACGCGAAGCACAGATTGATGCTGAGTTAATTTCACTCATGAAGCGCTGTCAGATCATTGTTCGTTATGGAGTTGGTGTAGATAACATTGACCTGAAAGCAGCAAAGGACAAAGGGATCTACGTCGCTAACGTACCCGATTACGGGTCCGAAGACGTTGCTGAGCATGCCGTCTCACTCATGCTTTCCGCTACACGTAGAATTCCGAGCCGCGATCAAGATGTACGTTCCGGAAGATGGGGGGTTGGCCAAGCTGAACCAATGGTCCGCATGGCTGGGAAAACACTCGGCATCGTGGGGTTTGGTCGTATAGCTCGATGTTTTGCGCAAAAGACTGAAGGCCTTGGTTTCTCACGTACTCTGGTAGCCGATCCTGCATTATCTGTCGAAGCGGCTCTGGAAGCGGGCGTAGATCTCGTCAGCCTCCAGACGCTTTGCGCAGAAGCAGACTTCATCTCACTCCATGCTCCCCTGAACGCCAAAACCAGACACATGATTGATGCTGAGATTTTGGGCAAAATGAAGCCAAATGCGGTGCTTGTAAACACAGGCCGCGGTGGGTTGGTTGATGAAGATGCTCTTCACGATGCCTTGAAGAACAAGAAGATTTTCGCTGCGGCCATTGACGTTTTCGAGCAAGAGCCCGTGCGCAAGGACCATCCTCTGCTCACCCTGCCAAACACCATCTGCACAGATCACACCGCTTGGTTCACTGAAGAATCCGTCGTCGAGCTCCAACATAAAGCAGCTGTTGAAGTGCTGCGTGTGTTCGACGGAGAGCAACCCAAGAACTGGGTCAACTCGTAAGTTCCTCCAAACTGAAGGCTAGTTCCATGTACAGCAAAGATATTATCGAAGGCTACCGTGCCATTTTCTCCACCGCATCCATCGCGGATGCATGTGATCAACTCATTGGCGAAACGATGTTCCTGCCATTCAGCATTAAAAATCGTATCAACGAGAAGAAAATTGTCGGTCCGGCTGTAACCATCCTCGAAGATGTAACACAAGAGAAACTCCCTCCTCAGCACGCCCTTGATGCAATTGATGAGTCCGAGGAAGGGTCCGTTATTGTAATCACCGGCTGCGAAGCTCTGGAAACAGTTGCAGTCTGGGGTGGTTTGATGACCGCAGGTGCCGTTGCAAACAAGCATGAAGGCGCTGTTCTGAATGGTGGGTTGCGCGATATTGCAGAAATTCGCCGTGACTATGACTTCCCTGTCTACTCGAAAACTGTAACTCCAGGTACCACGCTTGGTCGCTTCAAAACTATTGATGCCAACAAACCTGTCGAGATTGGCGGCGTAACCATCAACCCAGGTGATCTGATCATTGGTGATGTTGATGGTGTTGTATGCGTTCCAAAAGACAAAGTTGAAGCTGTCCTAGAACTCTCCAAGTCCATTGATGAACGTGAACTTGAGCAAGCCAAGTTGATCATCGACTCCGGCTCTCTACGCGATGGACTGGCCAAGTACGGCCGCATCTAATTTTCTTAGATCATAGCGGTGGCTTATCAGGAGCCACCGCATTTTGGAGTACCCTATGTCCATCGATATTGTTTCTTTTGGTGAACCTCTTCTGGAGTTTAGTCAGCTTCCGGGTCAGGACAAACCGGTTTCCTATCTCAGCGGTTATGGTGGCGACACGTCCAACTTTGCGGTTAGCGCAGCGCGCCAGGGTGCCAAAGTCGCGATGTTTGCTCATCTTGGTTCAGATGTGTTCGGTGATCAGTTTGTTGATCTCTGGAATGCGGAAGGGGTCTTTACTGACTGGATCCAACGCCACCCAACCGCGCCAACTGGTATCTACTTCATCTCACACGATGAGCGCGGCCATCACTTCACCTTTTATCGTGAAGGTTCGGCAGCCTCTCTTGTATCACCAACTGATCTGCCCGAGGACCTGATCGCCGACGCTAAACTCTTGCACACATCAGCGATCACACATGCCATCAGCAATGGCTCTTGCGATGCAGTGTTTGCGGCCATTGAACTGGCGAAAAAACACAATACGTTGGTTTCTTTTGACACCAACTTACGCCTCAAACTATGGACTTTGGATCGCGCACGGGCGGTTATTCATGAAACGGCTCGCCACGTCGACTTTTGCATGCCGAGCCTTGATGAAGCGCGGCTGCTGACGGGGCTCAATGATGCAAACGAAATTGCGGACTTCTACCTGAATCTTGGTGCAAAAACCGTTGTGCTCAAGATGGGGCCAGAAGGTGCAATGGTCGCAACTACCGGTGAACGCTTCACAGCAAAAGGCCACAAGGTTGAGACTGTTGACGCGACCGGTGCTGGAGACTGTTTTTCCGGTGCATTTTTCAGTCAGATTGTTGCTGGAAAAACCCCACAAGAGGCGCTGGTTTATGCCAACTGCGCTGCAGCGCTGACCACAACAGGATACGGCGCAGTTGTGCCAATTCCTACTGCGGCACAAGTCGCAGCTTTTCAAGAAAACATTTCATAAAGCGGACTTCTAAGGAAAGGGAGAACCCATGAAGATCGTCTCAAAGCTGCTTGGTGCAGCTGTACTTTCACTTGTTGCATCTACAGCATTGGCTGGTCCAAAACTGGAAATCGTTACTGAATGGAACTCACTTCCTTACGAAGTGCGGGATACACAAGTAAGAACCACCTGGGAGAACAGTAAGCTTTTCGGCAAATCTCTGATGCAGGGCGTAAAAGTCGACAGGCAAAGCAATTTGTATGTGTCAACTGCTCGCTGGGGTGGCCCAGAGATCCCAGCAACGCTTTCTAAATTGAAAGATACCCCGGAAGGAAAAGTGCTTGTTCCATATCCTTCTGAGGAAATGAACAGCATGGATAATGCCAAGGGATTGAAAGCTGTTCTAGGCTTTGAGATTGATCGCAACAACATCATGTGGGTCCTGGACCAGGGACATGTTGCAGGTCAGCCCAGTAAAGCTGGTGACGAAAAGCTTGTTCTTTGGGACATTGATAAAAACGAAGAAGTTCAACGTTATGAGTTCAGTGAAAAAGACAGTAATCGTAAATGCTCTTTCCTGAATGATCTTGCCATCGATAACGATAGCGGCTTTGCTTACATCACCGATTCAGGAATCTTCTGTCAGCCCTTGGATGGCGGCTTGATTGTCTATGACAGTAACACAAATACAGCGCGCCGGGTTCTTGCTGGTACCAAGTTCACCAATAACGAGAAGAACTTCTTCTTCAACATCAATGGTGAACCAGTACTCTCCAAAAATCCTATGCTAACAGGTGCTGACGGTATCGCTCTGTCTGGTGATAAAAAGACCCTTTACTGGACTAATCTGACCGGTAACACGCTGTATGCTATCGAGACCGCTTTGCTGCGTGATTTCAGCCGTTCCGAAGATGTGCTGCAAGCAAGTGTTCGTGTTGTGACTACTCTACCTTCCAACACTGATGGCATGACTGCCGACCGGGATGGAAACCTTTACATGACAGGCCTCACACTCAACGGGCTCATGCATCGTGATGCTGAAACCGGTGACGTCACTCGTCTCGCCTATGACAAAACCATGGTTTGGCCAGATACATTGGCATGGGGACCGAATGGCGATCTTTATATCACATCCAACAATCTGCACACTTGGGTGGATGGGAATATGAACTTTGAGAACCCTGAAACCTCTAATTTCAAAATCTGGCGTTTGAAGGTCGGCAAGAAATCTTACTTGCAGCCTTAATAGGGACAAATGCCAGCAAGTTCAGGGGGAGTTTTTCTCCTGAACTTGGCCCCCCAAAAAAACTATGGAATCGAAATGAACAGTAAAGTCCGTGTACTGGAAGCCTATAAAGTCGTTCCAGTCATTCAAATCTCATCACTTGAGCAAGTCAAACCTCTGGCTGAGCAACTGATTGTCAATGACCTACCCGTCGCTGAAGTAACTTTGCGAACGAAACCCGCTCTCGCATCCCTCGAAGTCTTTGCAAAAGAATTCCCAGAGCTTCTTTTGATTGCGGGCACAGTCCTGAACAGTCAGCAAGCTCGCTCTGCATCTAATGCGGGCGCTTCGATGATTGTTTCTCCAGGTTTCAATCCTCAAACCATAAGTTACTGCCTTAATAACGATTTGGATGTCATTCCTGGCGCTATGACGCCAGGTGAGATGGAACAGGCACTTGATCTTGGGCTGAAAACGCTGAAGTTTTTTCCCGCAGAAGCAGCAGGCGGTATCAATATGCTCAAGTCAGTCTCTGCTCCTTACAAAGACCTTCGCTTTATGCCGACTGGTGGCATTCATCCCGCGAACGTCAACGATTACCTCGCACTATCTTCCGTCATCTGTTGCGGTGGTTCATGGATGGTGGATCCTAAGTTAATGGCAACTCATGATTGGCCGGAAGTTGGGCGCCTGATACGTCATGCCCGTGCTCTGACTAACAACATAGCCGACTAGTTTCCGATAAGTGACTGGGGATCCAAATTTATGGATGTAGGGCTAACTGCCAGCATAACAGGTGCTTTCTGTCGGGCTCTCAACTATGTATTGAAACAAATGCCAACTAAGACCACAATCGAAATCAGGCTATTAAGAACACTAGTCTGATTTTGCGTCACTCGATCTCTCCCTCTCCTGTACCCTTTACAGCCTATGAAAGGTCGAGGTCTCCGGCCTGTAGCACCATGCTTCTCTCAGTTTGAGCAATGCTGATGCACATGGGCTTGAACCTACATTTTTCAAAATACTTGCCGGTATTAAAGTAAAATTTATTGCTGGTAGGAGCCAGAGCCCCTATCCTTCAAACGAATGAAGCCATGTTGCGAGGTACTCAGTCTGCCAACTCCATTTCCTTCATGATCCGATGAGGTTCTGCGGCAGCTGGTTGAGTGCCTAAAACGGTCACGCGCTCGCCAAAGCGGGAGTATGGAAAGTAATCCCACACTGCGCGATGCTGCGTGCAGCGATTGTCCCAAAATACCAATGTGCCCGGCTCCCAGCGTATACGGCAATTCAATGCCTGTTCGCGTTCAACGAGTTGAAAGAGCATGTTCAAAATGGCATCACTCTCCTCCTCGGATAAATTTGGGATATGCGTTGTAAAACCCGAGTTTACAAAAAGCATTGGCTTGCCTGTCTCAGGGTGCTTCGCAACTATTGGGTGCTCAGTTTTAGGTAGCCCTTCTGGTGGCGTAAAGCCCTTCCAAGGCACGGCTCCATCGTGAACTGCAGTGAGCCCAAGTAAGAACTCTTTCATCACAGGCGACAACATCTCATAGGCCAGATGCATGTTCGCGAACAAGGTATCCCCACCGCATCCAAGTTCAGGTGTCTCATGCATGTACAACATCGAGCTATGCGAAGGGGCTGGATCAGCTGTGCCATCTGTATGCCAAACCTCTCCTGCTACAAATCGAGATTTCTTACCGGCACGGATTAAGACAATCTCTGGATCATCACCATCAATATCACTCAGTGGAAGAGCACGCAGTGTACCAAACTGCCGAGCAAATTCCTTCTGTTGGTCTTTGGTGAGTTTTTGATTGCGGAACACCAGGACGTGGTTTTCAAGAAAGGCACGGTGGATCTCAGCAAACTGCTCTTTGCTTACGCCTTCAGATAAATTTACTCCACAAACTTCAGCGCCAATGACCGGTGTAAGGCGGTCCAGCTGAATATGCCGGTAGGTTTCTCGAGGCGCTGCCGCAATACTTTCAATAGCTGTCAGAGCATGTTCATGCATGAAGTTCTCTCCCTGGAAAATAGTTAAGTAATAGTTTGGAGGCCTCTAACGAGGCGTAGCAAAGCTTCACAGTAACGCCTCTCCAATTCACCAAATGCATGAGCACACGCAAAGGCATAGGCCGAAGCTTTAAACAGGCTGAGGAGAGCAGTCGTATCTGCCCCCTGCAGCGAGCCATCAGTAAACAGTTTGGCGTTTATGTTGGAATGAACTTGCGCATTTGCCTGAGCAAACGCTTTGGTATTGGCTTCGCTGTTTAAAGTGCCATAATAATCAGCATAAGCTTCCGCAGAGCCAAACTCGCTCTCGATCATATCTTTATTGCCCGCGGCAAACTCAAGCGCACTGGAGTGTGAAACGCGGTAGGTTTTCTCCGCAACGAACGCAAGGCGAAACAGGACTAAGTAAGCATCTTCTAACGCGTTGAGCCAACACTCGGATACTGGCATATCCCCTATCGCCGCTTTGCAATGCATATCTTTGAGGCATTCCAGCTCACGGGTGCTTTCCCCACGCATCTGTGCTGCTTCAACTCCAAGCACCAGGACTGTTCGCCCCATATACGCATGGAGTCTCTGAACCGTACCATCGGTCAACAAAGACACGATACAACTCGCCAGATCAGCCTCAATGTGTATTTGCTCCAAATCACGCACCAACATGAGCTGATATCCTCTGACTGGAAAACGCATTCAAAATAGCCTGACCAAATGCAGTATTCCCGTGAATTGGGTCATTTTCCTGCGAGAAGTCTTCGTTCTGTAATTTATCGAAACCCGTAGTACCATCGCGAACGTCCAGAACCGGAAGGCCCAAGCGTTCTGCTTCTGCAATCATCACGTTTTGCGCTGCCTGGAAAACACTTGGCTCTGAAGTCTCAGGTACTTTCTGGGGAGGAAGAACGGCAATCACCTCAACTCCCATTTTGAGAACGGTGCGGTAGAAATCCAAAGCGCCCTGTGCCATGGCACAGATAAGGCCATGAAACAGAGGGCCTTCCAGAAAGGCTGATGGCAGCGTTCCGTCAACCTCCCTGTATATCTCCCAGTTTTCAGTGGTTGCGTAAAAATGCAGCGCAAAGCCGAAAGTGCAGAGCAGTGGAACCTTTACATCCTGCAGCGAATTTGCGTCGAGTTCCTCCAGAAAAGACCGATACATTTCATTGGCATAGCCACTTCGAAATGCCGGATCTTCATTAATCCAGTCAACAAAAGGAGCTGTGAACTCGCGCCCTGCTCCCATCGGACCACCAACGAACGGGACTCCAGCTTCCTTGGCCGCACGCCCAATTGCGCCAGCGTGGGAGTCTCCTAACAACAAGAACTGAATGTCATTTGTAATAGTCGAGTAGTTCTTCTTCACAGATGATATCCTCAGTTGGAAGGAGTGATTGCGTGCTGACGTCTGAATGGCCTTGCTGCATCTGATCAGCAGAAGAAATGCCATTAAAGAAATGACCCATTACAAATCGGACGCCGGTTGGTGTGATCGTGCGCTTGTTGGGGTTGTAAAACACTCCATTCATGGGAGGAGAAGCAACCAGTTCGTAAGAGGGAAAGTACTCGACGTTCTCATTGGAGACTTCCAACTGCCCTGCCACAGCTCTCAGAACAGACTTGGTATAGGTGGAAGCTGTTAGCACATGATGCGTCGTGAATGTCGCCGTGACCGGAACCGGTGAAACGGTAAACACCAGACGCAGGTTGGGATTGTGTCTTCCTATAAGATCGATACATTTTTGAAAATCAGAGAGTATTTCTGCAAAGGCAAAATTATGCGCTTTATGCAATCTTTCATCAAACCGGCCTTTCACTGTGCCAGGGCACATAGGATAGACAACATCTGTTGCCGTATTGAGCCAGGCCTCTGTCAAACCCATAGTGAACACGAACAGATCAGCAGAACTTATCGCTTTGCGAATAGTCACAAGGGTGTCTTCACGTGATGCCCACATGGCTTGAGGGCTTTCAAAGCCATTTGGGGAAATATTGGGCCGGAATGGATCGAAGTACCGCTCTCCATTATTCCAAGTCTCTTTAGACTGGGGGACTTCATCAAAAGCCCATTGGAGCCATTGCAACAACAAACGTGCGGTATAGATGTTTCCTGTTCTGAATGAAAAAACGCCATAGTTGTGATCAAAGGCTTCCCGAGCGCTTAAACTGTCAGGCGCGGGTTCAGCATTGTGCCAGTTCATCCCTCGCCGCTGCAGTTCTTTGCCCATGTTCTGAGAGAAACAAGACCCGGCAGTTATTATGGCCGCATCTTTCTGTATTTGAAACTTCGGGGTCCAGACCTGCGAGATCGAGAAATAGTCTCGCTCTGCGACCGATGGGCGCCAGAATTTGTTGGAAGCCAGCGAACTGTACGGGTTCATTTCACACCACTCCTCACGTGAGATGGGTCAGCAGTTCAGCTGGCCTGCTCCGCAATTTTTTCTCTTTGTCTGGTTGCACTGAGCAGCCGGAAACCCAGGTAAGCTACCGGTACGCACATTATCGCGGATGTGAGGAACAATGGCCCTCCACCGATACGTTCAATCACCATTGCTGCAGCAAATGGCACCGCAGCAGCGCCCGCATTGGAAAGCATATAAAGGCCCATATAGCTGTTCCTAAGACGCACAGGAGCGGTGCGATCCACCACTGTGGCAAACAAAGGCATGGCGATAATTTCCGCCAATGTCGCAAGTGCTATCGCAACAAGCCACAACTCCCTTACTTCGGAGCGATTGGAAGCGATCACCAGCAGACCAAGCATCAGGAAAAAGAAAGCAGCCAGAATGGCCTTGTGTTCTTCAAGCTCAACCAGCCACTTCATCAAGAACAGATGGACGATCAAAACGACGCTCGTGTTTGTAACGTTGATCGAGGCAATAATCCCATTGATATCAGGCGTTTCGAGAGACATCAGGAAAAATGTGAGGGGCTCATCTATTTGTGCGTACAAGATGACCAGGAAGAAATTTGAGATAAACAATGTCAGAAAAAGACGATCCACTACTGCTGTTTTTAACAGTGTCGAAATCGGCATTTCCTCCCTGTCTGAGACAACAATGCTTGGCGCGACACTTTTCATTATGCAGAGCGCGAGAACAGCGTACGCAACCGCACCTGCGAGAAAAGCGAAGTTTGAGTTTTGGTTTGCAAACCATAGGCCGCACAAAGGCCCTAACGCACCTGCGATATTGACCAGATAGTAGCGTATGTGAAACAGCAGTGGTCGGTCTTCATCCTTCGCTGCGCAGTCCCCCAATGCAGATCGTAAAAGCGGCTCAAGTGCACCATTGGCAACGGACATGCCCACGATGACCGCAAAATAGATCTGCTCATCCCTTCCAAACGCCAGAACGCTATAGAGCCCTAAGATGCTCAAAGCACTGATCAGCATGATCGCGCGACGATTCAACTTGTCCGCTATAATCCCACTTACAGGCGAAGCAATAAGCGCAGCAAACGCTGACAGCGAAAAAACTACCCCAAGTTCGGCAATAGAGGTTCCGAAGTTTCGTGCCATGAGTACCGCGAAGAAAGGCCAGATCATGAACGATGCAAAGCGTGCGCAAAAGGTGCCAACCAGGATAGTTTTTGCTGGTCTCGGAAGTACCCAGAACTGACGCAGAAATGATTGCCGGTGACTTGGTACGGGCATGAACATAAAACCTGCTCGTTAATGAAGACGTTCGGCGCGGAAATTGCGCAGCGAATTAGTTGTAATAGAAAACTTCACAATTATTACTCGACCGGCCCCCTAGCTTGTCGATCATAACAATAATGAGATGCTCTCCCTCAAATATGAGTGGTTCATTTGTTTCCCCAGCACGCTAACAAGATGCCTTCAGATTCGAATTATAACTTGACTTTGTGATATATTAGAAAGAAAGTTTGAGCAATTAAAAATTTAATACCCGAGGCCTCAATGAATAAAATTCACCTTTACTTCCCTGAATCCGACCTAAACGGACGTGTGGACTGAGAGTAAGTACAAATAACTCTCAGTAATATAAATTTTTATTCAATTACACAATCAATGATAGTTGTTTCATGGAAGAAACCATTCCTCGCAACCAGGTTACGATGAACCCAGGTGACCTAGCCAATGTCGTGTCGCACATAGAACAAGTTGCGACGAAAAATGCTTCAAATCCAGCCTTAGTGGGGGATGGAAAGACTATCAGTTACCGCGAAATGCTTGGCGCAACAGCCCAACTTGCAAGCGTTCTGCAATCCAACGCGGTTGGGCCCGAAGTTACTGTTGCAGTGTGTATGCCTCGCACTCCAGAAGCCATAATAGCGTTGCTTGCCATTCATAAAGCTGGAGGAGTTTATGTCCCGCTGGACAATACTCTCCCACGCAAACGGCTTGAGTTCATGCTTAAGGACAGCAAGGCCAGTGTCGTTGTGTGCACTGACGAAACAGCGTCTCTTGTGAAGGAGTTATCTGCCGAGATACCGAACTCATTGCAGATCATTAATTATTCTAAGCTGGATCCAACTCCCTTCACTAGCAGCACAAGCCAATCGGTTAAACCAGATCAGCTTGCTTACATCATCTACACTTCAGGCTCTACGGGACAGCCCAAGGGTGTCATGATTGAGCATCGTGGTCTGCTAAATCTAGCCTTGGAGCAAGCGCGCTGTTTTGGTTTGGATGAGAGCTCTCGCGTCCTTCAATTCGCATCTTTAGGTTTTGATGCTTCAATATCTGAACTTCTGGTGAGTTTGTGCTGTGGAGCTCAGCTTCATTTTGCACCCGACGGCACGCTGTTAGCCGGAGATGCATTGAAGCACATTGTTAAAGACAGAAGTATTTCTCATCTAACAGTGCCTCCTTCTCTTGCCAGTCGCATGGACCCGTTGGATTACTCGAGCTTAAAGACAGTGGTGGTCGCGGGCGAGGCAATGCCGTGGTCACTCGTGGAACGCTGGTCCGGGCACGTTAACCTGATAAATGCATACGGTCCGACTGAAAACACTGTATGCGCAACACTTTACAAGAGCAGCGGTGAGACTGGTAGTTCGGATACAGTTCCGATAGGCAAGCCGATCTCAAACGTTGATGTCCATGTTCTCGATGATGATCTGAAACAAGTGAAAGATGGTGGGGTCGGCACCCTGTGGTTGGGCGGTATCGGGTTAGCCCGTGGATACAAGAACCAGCCAGATCTTACTGCGAAAGTATTCCGTTCCGTCCCCGGCATTGCAACTGGTCGGCTCTATAACACAGGAGACCGCGCGCGACGACTTGCAGATGGAACGCTGGAGTTCCTCGGTCGTCTGGATGAGCAGGTCAAGGTGCGTGGCTATCGTGTTGAATTGCAGGAAGTTGAGAAGTGTTTTTCTAAGCTTGAATGCATAGAGCACGCTCATGTTACCGCGACAACAGCCTACTCAAAAGACCCGGAAATACTCGCTTACTTCACTTTGCGAGATGGTGCTCTTGTCCCTGGCGTGGACGAGTTTAAAACCAACCTCTCCGCCTTCTTGCCAAACTATATGGTACCGAGCGCGTTTATTCACCTCGATGAGTTCCCTCTAAATGTAAATGGCAAGATAGATCGAAAAGCACTTCCAGCTCCTGACAGATATGCCCGCGGCGCGCAGTCAAATGAGCTTCCGAGCACAGAAACGCAACAGATCCTCGCGGGTTTTTGGAAAGATCTGCTCCACGTCGAAACGGTCTTTTGTAATGACACACTTCAAACTCTGGGAGGCTCTTCCCTTGATGCTGTTCAGTTTCTCACGCGGTGCCGTGAACGGTTTGGTCCAGTCCTCTCACTAGAAGACGTATTTACCGGAAAGACACTCAGCGAACTCGCGGCAAAAATCCAAACTTCAGAAGAACCAGATAGATCCGAGAGGTCTTTGACTGATTATGATCTGGAAAGAACCATCTTCCCCGTTTCTCATCAACAAAACGGAGTGTGGTTACTGGAAAAACTAACGCCGGGCTCTCTTGCATACAACGCTCAATGCCTGATCCGGATGCAGGGCAAAGTAGATGCATCCGCGTTGCAGTCAGCATTGGACCTGATTGTCGAGCGTCATGAGATTTTTCGCACCACGTTTCACGAAGATGCTTCTGGTACGACCTATCAGAAAGTTCATCAACCTGTGCCTGCCCAATTGGATCTGGTGGACCTGAACACCTCAATGGATAGCCCAGAGCTCTGGAAGGTTGTTGATCGCGAGGTCTCAAAACCCTTTGACACCAGCTGCTTGCCATTGGCTCGCTGGGTATTGTTCAAGCTTGATGATGGCTCCTCCGCTCTCTTGCACATTGAACATCACCTTGTTCATGACGGTTGGAGCGCGAATATCTTTCTTTCAGAGTTTCTGGAGGCTTATGAGTCTTTCGCAGATGGAGCACTGCCCAATCTCGCGCCTGTCCCCGCCCAGTACCGGCATTACGTGGGATGGCAGCAGAGTGAGGACGCAGAGAGAACCTATGAAAAACAGCTGGCCTATTGGAAAGAACAGCTCTCAAGCGCCAACTTTACTCTCGCTCTCCCAACAGATGCCTCACGCCCAGAAACGATGTCGTTCAAAGGCAAACAGTCTCGTTTGGAATTAACAGGGTCGCCACTTCAAGAACTGGAAGCCTACTGCAAGGCCAGTGGCCACACAGATTATACAGTGCTTCTCGGTGTCTTCCATCTTCTACTCTCCCGCTACACAGGCCAAAAAGACCAGCTCACAGGCAGCGCCGTCGCAAACCGGAAAACCAGCTTTTCAGAACATATGCTGGGCATGTTTGTGAACAGTGTCGTTATTCGCTCCGATCTGTCTAACAACCCAAGTTTTTCAGAATATCTACATCAACTGCGAAGCACACTCTCCAACGCTTATGACAATGAAGAAGTGCCGTTTGAACGAGTTGTCCGAGAGTTGCAGCCTGAACGTGACCTTTCCAGAAACCCCATTTTCCAAGTTGGTTTTAGCTACCACAACTCAAAGGTACCAGAGCTTGCGCGAGATGATCTGAACGTCTCGCTGTACGAAGCCTACAGCAACAACTCTGCCAAATTTGATATTGAGGTGGTCATTCTCCCCCGTTCCTCTGACAATACTGATATCCCGGCGCTGACTCTTTTGTGGAACTATGCGACTGATCTCTTTCAGCCTCAAACCATAGAACGCATGCAGGCGAATTTCTTCGCATTGTTGGAGCAGTGTTTATCTGAGCCGGACCTGTCAGTCACCAGTTTCAGCGCAGTTTGCGAAGAAGAACGAAATCATCTGCTCTCGCTCAGCGCGCCTACCCAACCGACCAAGACCAGTGCGCCAAGCGCGGTCGTCCATAGACTGGAACAGCTCGCAAAATCCCAGCCTCAGCACACCGCGATCCTTCAGGATGAAACATCCCTTTCCTACGATGAATTAGAAAAGCAAGCGTCATGCTTGGCCATGAAGCTACGTGTTCATGGTGTAGGTAAGGAGAAGCTGGTCGGCGTTTGTATGGAACGAAACGCCGATTTGATCGTGGCACTGCTGGCAATCTGGAAAGCTGGTGGAGCATATCTTCCAATCGATCCCGCACTGCCAGAAGCGCGGAAGGCCTTTATTCTTCAAGATAGTGCGCCAGATTTGATCTTATGCTGCCGTGCAACGCACCAATCTCTTGCAAGTTTGCCAGACAATCAAAATTTCCATGTTTTTGAAGATCTTGCAGAAACCACAGACTATTCAGTGCCGATGGGTCCTACGCTGGAGCCTGTCTGCGCTGAGGATCTTGCCTATGTCATCTACACCTCAGGATCTACTGGGCAACCCAAAGGCGTTCAAATTGAACATCAGCACATTGCCCGATTGATTGACACCTGCCAGCCTCTGTTTAACTTCACATCCTCTGATGTCTGGTCCTTCTTCCATTCCTACGCATTTGACTTTTCGATTTGGGAGATATGGGGAGCCCTTTCTACGGGCGGCTCTGTTGCAATTGTGCCAGAGGATGTGCGCCGCGATCCCGCTCGGTTCTATGCTTTGTGCTGCAACCAAGGGGTAACAATTCTCAGTCAAACACCTTCCGCCTTTCGTGCTTTCATGACGGCACAGGCCGAAGCTGTCATGCCACATGCATTGCGCTCAGTGGTGTTTGGTGGTGAAGCCCTTTCAACATCGATGCTCAAAAACTGGTTTGACAATCCTGGTAATGCGGGCTGTCAGATGGTGAACATGTACGGGATCACGGAAACCACCGTACATGTTTCCTACAAAGAGCTCACGGCTGAGAACATTCATCACTATTCAGAAGGCAGTCCAATTGGTCGCCAGTTGGATGATCTGAGCCTTCATGTACTGGATGACAACCTCATGCCTGTACCCTTCGGTGCAGCCGGAGAGTTATATGTCGGTGGAGCTGGCGTTGCACGAGGCTACCTTAACCGTCCAGCCTTAAACGCGGAGCGGTTCATTGAGAACCCGTTTCTACCCGGTGATCGCCTGTATAGAACAGGGGATCTGGCTAGGTATGCAACTGACGGCACCTTGTTGTATCTGGGCCGCAACGACAGTCAGGTGAAAGTGCGCGGATACCGCATCGAACTGGGCGAAGTCGAAGCCGCTCTCGCCACCCACGATGAGCTTCAGCACGTTGTTGTCACCTGCAGAAATGTGGCCACAAGCGATGCCCTGTTGGTCGCCTACTATGTGCCCGTGGCACAAAGAACAGGCTTGGATTCCAGCGCGCTACATTCTTTTGCAGCTAATCTTCTGCCAAACTACATGGTGCCCTCAGTATTCGTAGAGTTAGAGGCGCTACCGCTGACCCAAAACGGTAAACTGGACCACATAGCGCTTGAAAGATACAACGTTACACAGACCAAAAGCAAAACCTTCGTAAGTCCAGAGGGGGACCGCGAAACGCTATTAGCTCAGGTTTGGGCGGATATCTTAAAGGTCAAACAGGTTGGCCGCTTTGACAACTTTTTTGAACTGGGTGGTCACTCACTCTTAGCTGCAAGAGTGCAGGCCTCCATGCATGTCAAAGGCTTCCATCTCGCAGCGGTGGATTTGCTACGCAGGCCAGTGCTCAAGGATCTTGCGCAACACATTCAATCCAGCGTTCAACAGAGCGCAACTGCTGGAAAAACTGGCACCAAACAAAGCCCAATGTCTATCTCCGGCCTTTCGCAAATGCAGATCGAGCATATTGCAGGGTCGGTGCCCGGTGGCATCCAAAATGTAAAAGACATTTACCCTCTGACACCATTACAGGAAGGTATTTACTTCCATCATCGGCTTTCAGAACAAGGGGATCCATATCTGCTCTGGGGCCTGATGGCATTTGAGACAGCTGAAGCATTGCAAAGCTATCTGGCTGCCCTGCAGAAGGCCATGGATCGCCACGACATTTTGCGCACAGTGTTTGTGTCCGAAGGGCTGGAAAAGCCACTTCAGGTTGTTCTGAAAAATGTTAAGCTGAAAAACTGTGAGTTGGAGACTGATAGCCTCAAAGGTACTGGAGATGTCGTTGCAAAGCTTCAGGCCTTGTTTGATCCACGAGTAACAAAAGTTGATCTTCGCGAGCCTTCCCTTCTTCGCGTTCATTATTGCTATGATGCTGACAACAAACGCTGGCTGGCTCTCAAACTGTTCCACCACATTATCGACGACAACACATCGCTCAAGCAGCTGAATGCTGAGGTCAAAGCATTCATGATGGGGCAAGGTGAGACGTTGCCTTCCCCTGCTCAGTTTGGAAAATATGTTGCGTTCCAACAGGGGCAGAGCCGCAAGGAGGACACACACAACTTCTTTCGTGACCTGTTCACTGGGTTTGAAAGCGCCACGGCACCCTTCGGTCTTACAGGTGAGCATGTTCATGGCGCAGATCTGGATACTGATAGCGCCGATACTGATGTCACGCTGACTGCGGACATCAGAGAACTTGCCAGCCGATTAGGGGTGAGTACGGCTTCAGTATTTCACTTCGTCTGGGCTCTGGTCATGGCAAGGTGTTCTGGGCAGGAAGATATTTGCTTTGCCACAGTTCTCCTTGGTCGATTGCAGGGGCTCGAAAACGCTGAGCGGATATTGGGGCCCTTCATCAACACCCTTCCCTTGCGCATCCAGCTTGCTGACCGGGATTGGGTGAGCGCCCTTCGTGCTGTCCACCAGACACTTGTCGATCTGATGCACCACGAGTTCTCCTCGTTAACCGATGCGATTGAAGCCAGTGGAGTGGACCGTGCTACACCACTCATCACTTCACTGATCAACTTTCGCCATGCCGAGCTTCTGTCGGATGGGTCTCAAGGCACCTCTCATCGCGACTTACCAGGCGCCACGTACCTCGCCGGCCATTATGGCACCAGTTACCCGTTCAACCTGACAATTGATGACTTCGGGGGGACATTCAAAGTCCAGACACAGGCCCCACATGGCTGCAATGCATCTGCGCTTTTGAGGATGACGCAGGAGGGCCTGCAACACCTCACAAAAATCTATCCAGAAGCTGAAACGACGCCAACACATCAACTTGTTGGTTTAGATCGGGATCTGGAGACCAGGCTCCTTGAATTTGCAGAAGGGGCAGAGTTTTCAGAGAGTTCAAACACACTCCATGGCGGCTTTGAAGCCGCTGCTGCAGCGCACGGTGGTCAGGTTGCCTTGATCACTGATGAACTCCAACTCACTTATGCTCAGGTGAACAGTCAAGCCAACAAGCTTGCCAGATACCTGGTTTCCAAAGGCGTTGGATATCAAGACCGTGTTGCGGTGTGCATGCAAAAATCCGCTGATGCCGTCATCGCGCTCCTCGCCATCCTGAAAACCGGCGCAGCCTATGTCCCAGTTGATGCAACCTACCCCATTGAGCGCATCACTTACCTGATTGAAGACAGCGCTCCGGCTCTTGTTCTGTGTGATGATGTCACCCTGCCTCAAATGGTAGAGATGGGTGTTACTGAGAAGCTGATCAATCTGGATCAGCCTGATCCATGCTGGCAGGTGCTTGGCGAAGACAACTTGAATGTATCGGTTTCCCGCGAAAACGCAGCTTATGTGATCTACACCTCTGGCACCACGGGCAAACCTAAGGGCGTGATGGTACCGCACAAAGGTCCCGCTAATCTCGTTGCATGGTTCCAGCAGCAAGGTCAAATCACCCAGCAAGACAGAGTTCTCTTGTCCACCTCTCTCACCTTTGACATCTCAGTGGTTGAGATATTCGCCAGCCTTACCTGTGGTGCAAGCATAATTGTGGCAGACCGCTCCCGCTTACTGGAAGGTTCGTATCTGGTTGAACTCATAGGTGAGTATCAGGTCACAGTCTGTCAGTTTGTCCCTTCTTTGTTGGGCTTCTTCCTGTCGTGTGAAGGGGCTGACACTTGCTCGAGCTTGCGGTCTGTGCTGTGCGGTGGTGAGGCCTTTTCTTCCTATCTGGCAAAGCGCTGTTTCGAAGTATTGGGGCCCGTACGGCTGCAGAACCTTTATGGACCTACTGAGGCAAGCATATATTGCACAGCGCAAGAGGTTGAACATCACGCAGATTATCCGCCAGTTGTTCCTATAGGCCGGCCCATCGCAGGCATGACGATGTATGTTTTGGATCAACATCTGGCACTGGCCGCTCCCGGAGTGGCGGGGGAGCTTTATGTTGCTGGCCCAGGTGTTGCAGCCGGATATCTGAACCGCCCTGAACTCACAGCAGAACGTTTTATTGATAGCCCGTTCAAAGCTGGAGAGCGCCTTTATAAGACTGGTGATGTTGGGCGCTATCTGAAAGATGGCACCATTGAGTATTTAGGGCGAGATGACTTCCAGATCAAAGTGCGTGGCTATCGGATTGAGCCCGGCGAGATCGAACATGCCTTGCGTCTGAGTGAGGGCGTGTCCAATGCTATCGTCGTGGCCCATCAGGATCAGGCCAAAGACGCGCAGCTGGTAGCCTATGTATGCCCAGATAAAGGCGCTGGCTCGCTAGATCCTGCTGCATTGCGTACCATCCTTGCCAGCCAATTGCCGGAGTATATGGTGCCGGGGCTCTATGTGCAGCTGGATACCTTGCCTTTGACGTCTAACGGCAAAATAGACCGTAGCCAGCTTCCAGAGCCCGATAGCGGCAGTGTTCAGCCGATCACCAGTTACGTGCCTCCTGAAACCCCAATGGAAGAGGAGCTTGCACGTATCTGGGCCGAGGTGCTGCAGCTGGAGCGTGTCGGCATACGCGACAACTTCTTCGACATTGGCGGGCATTCTCTTCGTGCCACACGCATTATTGCCCGAATGCATGATGTGTTGGGAATGGAAGTGCCGCTGCGCATCTTTTTCGAGCGCCCCACCATTGAGCAGACACTCGATTACATTTTTGAAGAGCTGGAAGCAGCCGAAGAATATTCCTGACGCAGAAGCAGATTGTCAGCGTCATTGGGAGGACTCATGCAGGACGAATTAAACAAGCGCAAACGTCGCTCTCTCACACCAGAGCAGCTTTTGAAGATGCGCCAACGCAGCGCGCTCAAGGCAGCTCCGCGTGATCAAGCCCCCCTGCCTCTTTCCTTTGCGCAGGAGAGGCTCTGGTTCCTCTCTCGCATGGAAGGCATCAATTCAGCCTATCATCTGACCCTTGGCTTGCGCCTTCGTGGCGAGTTAAACGTGACATACCTGCAAAGCGCGCTTGACCAGCTGATAGACCGTCATGAAGGCCTGCGTACAGTCATTACAGATGATAACGGGGAGCTGTCTCAAAGCTTCTCACCCCGTACCTGTGGCTTTCCCCTTCACCTGCTCAAAATTGAGGTCGATAGCGACCCAGAAACAGAGATCTGCCGTTTGGCAGAAGAGGAGAGCACACGGTCGTTCGATCTGCTGCAAGGACCGTTGGCTCGCTGTTGTCTTATCCGGATCAACGAGACGCATCACGTGTTGCTGCTGTCATTGCATCACATCATTTCCGATGGGTGGTCCAACGGCCTCCTCCTCAAAGAGTTGGGTGAAAACTACTCTCATCTGGTAGAGGCAGGAACACCAATCGAGCGGGAAACGCCCGATCTTACATACGCCGATTATGCCGTATGGCAGAAACAGCCGGAGCAGCTCAAAAAATTTGATGAGCAGAAGACTTATTGGAAAGAAACGCTTGCCGGTGCACCCGAGCGTTTGCTGTTGCCAACGGACCGGCGGCGACCTGCTCAGCAAAATTTTGCGGGTAAACTTCTGCCGTTGGAGTTAGGCCCTGAGTTGAGTGAAAAGGTGCGCCAATTGGCGCGCAGCACGGGCTCCACCCCTTATTTGTTACTCATGAGCGCTTACGCAATCGTGCTCTCCCGTTTGTCTGGACAAGAGGATCTTGTCATTGGCACCCCATCTGCCAACCGTGTCCGCAAAGAGCTGGAAGAGATGGTGGGCCTGTTCGTGAACACACAGGCTTTGCGCTTTGATTTGAGCGAAAACCCCACAGTAAGTCAGCTACTTGCCCAGATGCGAGGCATTTTCCTCGACAGTCAGGACAATCAGTCTCTCCCTTTCGAGCAGGTGGTGGAAGCGCTCAGTCCTCAACGGTCCTTATCCTACACACCACTTTTCCAGGTCATGTTCGCATGGCAAAACACAGAGGGTGGAACAACTCAATTCGCTGGTTTGGAATTTGAGACTGTACAGCTGCCTCGCACCGCCTCCCAGTTCGATATCACACTTGAGCTGGTAGACGATGGCTCAAACATCTCCGGCGGTTTGGAATACGCGACAGCTCTGTTTGACCGCCAAACCTTAGTTCGGCTTGCAAGTTATGTAATGCAGGCTGTAAAGGCCATTTGCGCAGACCCGGAACAGGCAGTCGCCGAACTGCCCCTTATGGATGCAACCACACATACAGCAACATTAGAAGCTTCCCGTCTTGCATCTATGGATGTACCGGCAGCAAGCGCCATCCATCTGCCGTTTGAAGAGGCCGCTGCGGCCCATGGCGATCGAGTTGCATTGATCAGCAATGAGATCGAACTCACTTATTCTCAACTGAACGGTCAGGCCAACAAGCTCGCCAGAGACCTGCGCTCTAACGGCGTTGCAAATCAGGACCGGATTGCTGTGTGCATGCGTAAATCCGCAGACGCGGTTATCGCCTTGCTTGCTGTTCTAAAAACTGGAGCTGCCTACATTCCAATTGATGCGAACTATCCCCCTGAGCGGATCAACACACTTGTACAAGATTGCCAGCCCACAGTCATTCTGGCCGATATGCGTGGTCAGGAGCAGTTGGATCAACTCACCAAGCTGCCTGCCCAGACTATTAATATTGAGAGGAGAAGAGATGAATGGGCTTCTCAGGATGAACGCGATTTAGATGTTCAAGTCGCGCCTGACCAACTGGCCTATATCATCTACACGTCCGGTTCGACAGGACAACCCAAAGGCGTCATGGTCGATCATCGTGCGATCTGGACTGTCAGGGACGCGTGGAGCAGCCTTTACGACTTCAAAGAACCACCATGTGTTTTGCAGATGGCGAGTCTTTCGTTTGATGTTTTCACCGCAGACCTTGTCCGCGCCCTCACTTTTGGAGGCAGGCTTGTCCTGGTGGATCAGGACGAGCTGGTAGACAGTACCGCCCTTCTCGCAAAAATTGAGCAGCATCAGATAACATTCGGTGATTTTGTTCCAGCAGTTTTGGACAATCTTACAACACACGTGCAGACGATCGGAAAACAGTCAACCAACCTCAAAACTGTCGTGTGCGGTTCTGACCGTTGGTCGCCCAAAGGTGCTTGCGAAGCACGAAAGGCCTTCGGGCCTGCAACGCACATCATTCATGCTTACGGCTTGACCGAAACCGCCATTGATTGCCTCGCGCTCAGCTTATCAGAGGAGATTTCTCCGAACACTACATTGAGCCTCGGCACTGCACTCAAGAATTATCAGGTCTTGCTTTTGGACACTTCCAGCAAACCTGTTCCTGAAGGGTTTGTTGGCGAAATCTGTATTGCCGGATCGGGTTTGGCACGCGGCTATTGGAACGCACCTGAACTCACGAAACAAAAGTTTACCGATGTATCAATTGGTGATGGCCTGAAGATCTTCAAAACAGGAGATTTAGGCCGTCAGCTACGTGATGGGACAATCGAGTTTTTAGGGCGGAATGACCGGCAGGCAAAACTCCGCGGTTTTCGCGTCGAGCTTGGTGAGGTTGAAGCTGCTCTTGAAGCTGATAAACGCGTCACATCAGCCATTTGTGTTGTAAGGCCTCACACCAGCGGCGAACAGCTTCTCGCCTATGTCGTCCTTGCGGATGATGAGGGGCCTGAAGTTCCTCAGGCACTGAAAGCAGGCTTGAGCCACAAACTCCCACACTTCATGGTTCCTGCCGGGATCACCGTCATCTACAAGATACCACTCACATCCAATGGCAAAGTCGATCTGAAAGCCCTCCCGGACTTTGATCTATCCACGCTCTCACAAACAGAGTTTGAGCCTCCACGAGCAGGCAGAGAAACGGAACTAAGCCAGATCTGGTGCGATGTACTCGGTGTCGCCAGTATTGGGCGCAACGATAACTTTTTTGCTCTGGGCGGTCATTCTCTGCTTGCAGTACGGTTAGCTCAACGTATCCGTGAAGCAACTGCCGTCGAAGTCCCGGCAACAATTGTTTTCACTGCCCCAACGCTGGCCTCTCTCGCCGAGGCGATAGACAGCCAGACACGCACCGCAAAAAGACAAATTGAGCCCGCAGACAGAACACAGGACCTGCCGCTTTCCTCTTCTCAACAACGCTTATGGTATCTGGCAGAAATGGAGGGCCAGAGCGAAGCCTACCACATGCCATTGGTTCTGGAGCTAAGGGGCAGGTTGGACGCCCCAGCGCTGTCTCAAGCAGTTGAGAAAATCGTTGCACGGCACGAGGCTTTGCGGACGTGTTTCAGTCAGAAGAACGGGACCGCCTATCAGGACATTCAGCCAGCAAATGTTTGGCGGATGGGGGCGATTACGCAAGTGCCTGCGAATGAGACGTTACAGGATCATGCCGCCCGTTTGATCTCTGTCCCCTTTGACTTGGAGGCGGGTCCGCTGTTTCGTGCGGATCTTTTGCACTGTGACGAGAACCATCATGTGCTGGTGATTGTTATGCACCACAGCATTTCAGATGCTTGGTCCATGGGTATCTTCAGCAGGGAACTGAGTGTGCTTTATTCTGCTCTGTCCCAACATCAGGATACCAAGCTCCCCGATTTGCAGATCCAATATGCAGACTTCGCGCAGTGGCAGAGCATTGAGTTGAAAAATGGCTCATGGGACCAGCAAAAGCACTATTGGAAGTCCAGGCTCAAAGATGCCCCTGTGCTGCTGGAGCTGCCAACCGATCATCCAAGACCAAAGCGTCAATCCTTCAAAGGCACCGCAGTCCCATTGAATCTGGAGCCATCCTTAACTCAGAAGGTGAAGGAGCTTGCTGCATCCAATCGGATCACGTTATTTACCAGTCTTCTTGGGACGTGGGCGCTGACTCTGGCCAAGCTTTCAGGACAAAAAGATATCGTTGTGGGCAGTCCGGTCGCCAACAGAGATCATTCACAACTCGACAACATGATTGGTTTTTTCGCCAACACACTGGCCTTGCGGATGGAGGCCAATGAAAGCCTTACCTTGAAAGAGTACCTGTCTCAGGTGCAGACCACTGTTTTAGAAGCCCAACAAAATCAGGACCTTCCCTTCGAACAGGTGATTGAGCATATCAACCCGCCGCGAAGTCTTGCGCACTCCCCCTTATTTCAGGTGATGTTTGCCTGGGAGGGAGAGAACAATGACCGATTTGAGCTTCCCGATCTTTCTGTTGATGTTCTTCCTCACCACCATGGCGGTGCCAAGTTTGATCTGCTGTTGTCGCTTCAGGAAAGAGACGGCCAGCTGAAAGGCGCCATCGAGTTTGCGAGCGACCTGTTTGAGCCAGAGACCGTCACTTGCATAGCAAAGTACTTCGAGCATGTTCTCACCCAAATGGTGGCAAACGCAACGACGAAGCTTAGTGCCGTAAGCCTGTTGAGCGAAGAGGAACAAACGCTGGCGCTGCACGCATGGCAACAGCCCTCTGTGCCCTACCCTGAGTTTGAATGCATCAGCAGACGCATTGAAGAACACGCCACTTACACACCAACAGCCACAGCGCTGATCTTCGGCCAGACAGAACTCAGCTACGACGAGTTGAACACATGCGCTAATCGGTTTGCTAATGCACTTGTGCAGGAAGGCATTGGTTCAAGGGCAAACATTGCACTTTGTGTTGACCGGTCACCCGAAATGATCATCGCACTGCTGGGTATCTTCAAGGCAGGTGCTACCGTTGTGCCACTGGATCCAGCTTACCCTGAGGCCCGCCATCAGGCCATCTTGCAGGATGTTCAGCCTGATCTCGTCATAACTACAGATGCGTTAAAGCCCAAACTGCCAGTCGAATTTGCGAGTGCAACAGTCACTCTTGCAGAGCTTGCACAAAAGAGCCAGCATACTTCGGCGGAGAATGCGGGCCTTACCCCTGCCTCTTTTGACCCGGCCTATGTCCTTTACACCTCCGGGTCTACAGGCAAACCAAAAGGCGTGGTCCAGACCCACCGCACCCTGCGCAATCTGGCCAACTGGCAACTTAAACAGGTTCCGTCAGAAAGAGCCCCGTCGCGCATTCTCCAATTTGCCTCCCTCAACTTTGATGTGGCCTTTCAAGAGATTTTCTGCACGTTGTGTCAGGGCGCAAGCCTTATGCTGCTGAGTGATAACCAGCGCAAAGACATCGGTAACCTCGCAGGCTTCATCAAGTCCAACGGCATTGAGCGCGCCCACTTGCCCTTTGCGGTACTGCAACAGATGGCAGGTCTTTTTGAGGCTGAACAGCTGCCGGATGGCCCTGCTTGTGAAGTGATCACCGCTGGCGAGGCACTGCTGGTCAATGACAGCCTGCGGCAACTCCTTAAAGCACTGGGAGGGCGCTATTTTTACAACCAATACGGCCCCACTGAAACCCATGTGGTGACCCAGCACGTTCTGGATTGTGCGCGCATGGAGGATTGGCCAGCCTCCCCGCCCATCGGCAAGCCCATGGATAACACCAGTGTGTTTCTTCTGGATGAAGGCATGCGACCTGTGCCTCCTGGAACGATTGGAGAGCTGTATGTGTGCGGAGACAATCTGGCTTTGGGTTACTTTGGTCAGGAAGAACTAACCGCAGAACGATTTGTTACGCACTCGTTCGCCTCTCAAGGCGCGCAACGCTTTTATCGTACCGGTGATTTGGCGGCCTACCTGCCAGATGGCAGCCTTGCCTTCCATGGCCGTGCAGATGATCAGGTGAAATTCCGTGGGTTCCGGATTGAGCCGATGGAGATCACGAACTGCATCTTACAGATGGATGGCATTCTGGAAGCCGCCGTGATTTTGGACAAGCAAGCAGACCCCGAGCATGCCCGGCTCGTCTGTTACTTCGTCGGCACAAGACCCGCTGACACATTGCGGGCAGAGCTGAAAGCTCACTTGCCGGACTACATGATCCCAACGGACTGGATGCCTCTGGAAGAGTTGCCCATCACCCGGAACGGCAAGCTGGATCGAAGAGCTTTACCATCTCCTGTCCGCACAGGGAGTACAGACTATGAAGCACCACTGCCGGGGCTTGAAGCAGATATTGCTCAGATTTGGCAGGTGGTGCTCAAGGTGGAACAGGTTGGCCGCACCGACAACTTCTTTGATCTTGGCGGGCATTCTTTGCTGGCGACCCGCCTGATCCATGCAATAAACAAAGAACTGTCACTCGGCCTGTCACTCAGTGATCTTATTGAAAACCCGACACTTGTTGATCTGGCTGCCTCGGCCAATACCAACACCGGCAAGGCAGAACACTCAGCGCTGCAAATCCATGCAGATGAAGCAAACCGGTATGAACCATTTCCACTCACGGACATCCAGCAGGCTTACTGGGTTGGCAGGGATGACAGTTTGGGGCTGGGCGGCGTCAGCGCTCATGCTTATGAGGAAATTGAGATCCCTCACCTTGATCTTGAGAGATTCAACACTGCTTTGAACAGGCTGATCCTTCGGCACGATATGCTGCGAGCTGTTTTTGCCAGCGATGGAACCCAGCGCATATTGGAGGATGTTCCTGAATACATCATCCAGACTGACGACGCCCGTGGTCGCAGTGAACGTGTCGTGGAGCGCATCATCTCAAGAAACCGGGAGGCCATGTCGCATCAGGTTCTGGATGCGGGAACATGGCCGCTTTTCGAGTTCCGAGCCGTACAGCTTGAGAATGAGATAACTCGGCTACACATTTCCATGGATGCGTTAATCGTAGATGCAGCCAGCAGCCAGATTTTTTCACGCGAACTGGCGACCTTCTATGAGGACCCGCAGGCAGAACTTCCGAGGATTGAAATCACGTTCCGCGACTATGTGGTGCAGGAACTGGCGATGCGGGATGACTCCCGCTATGCGATTTCTCTGAAGTACTGGCAAGACCGCTTGTCGGCTCTCGCTGCAGCACCGGAACTGCCACTTGCAAAACAGCCAGAGGCCATCAGCAATCCCCGGTTCACACGCAGACAACTTGTTTTGGAAGAGGCCAAATGGTCAACGATCAAAGCAAATGCGCGAAAGCATGGTGTCACCCCCTCCGGCTGTCTGCTGACAGCATTTGCGCAGGTGCTGGCTAAATGGAGCCAGTCGTCCCGGTTCACACTCAGCTTACCTGTGTTCAATCGCCAACCGCTCCACCCCCATATCAACCGCCTCATCGGCGACTTCACGTCTATTGTTTTGCTGGAAGTTGGCTCGGACCCATCAAAGAGCTTTTCTGACAATGCAAAAGCAGTCCAGCGCCAACTCTGGAAGGATATGGATCATAGCGAAGTCAGTGGTGTGCGGGTTCTGCGAGAACTCACGCGCCTGCGTGGTGAGCAGCAAACGGGAATGCCCATCGTCTTCAACAGCACCCTGGTGGAGATGATCCCGGATCAGGAGGAAATTACACTTTCCTCCGCATTGGACGCTCAAAATGTACATACCATCACCCAAACACCACAGGTGTGGCTGGATCACACCATCATGGAGATTGATGGCGAGCTAAATTTCAACTGGGACAGCATAGACGAGCTGTTTCCAGAGGGCATGATGCAGGACATGTTTGATGCCTATTGTGCTCTGCTTGAAGAGTTGGTCACCTCTGATCACTGGCAGCAGCAAGTCCCCCAGCACTTTCCTGTCTGGAACGCTGAGCGCGCACTGTCACAACATTGGCCATTGATGCATGAGCTGTTTGAAGAACAAGCGCTCAAAACACCAGCTGCTCCTGCCGTGATCTGCGGTGATCTGGTTTTGTCCTACAGCAAAGTCCGCCAGCGTGCCCGTAATCTTGCCACTCTCCTTCAACAGAAGGGCCTGGCCAAAGGTGATCTGGTTGCCATTCAGATGCGGACCGGTTGGGAACAGAGTGTAGCTGCCCTCGCCATTCTATATGCAGGGGGCGCATATCTTCCAATCGACCCGGATCTGCCGGCCAATCGCATTAAAGGCATATTGCAACGGACTGAGTGCAGGCTCGTATGCGTCAAGACAAGCCAGAGTGACACACACAAGGGGCTTCCTGCGCTTGCTCAAACGGTTGATGTTGGCGGGGAACTGGATGCCTTAAGCGATGAGAAGCTGCAGGTTGTTGATACGCAACCAGATGACCTTGCCTACGTGATCTTTACTTCAGGTTCCACCGGGGAACCCAAGGGCGTCATAATCGATCATCGCGGAGCAGTTAATACGCTCCTCGACATCAACCGCCGCCTAAACGTGCAGCCAGAAGATCGTGTCTTTGCCATCTCTGCATTGGGCTTTGATCTCTCAGTCTATGATGTTTTTGGATTACTGGCTGCGGGTGGCTCTGTTGTCCTGCCCAATGAGGCTGAGGCAAAAGACCCTGCCCATTGGCTGGAGTGCCTCATTCGTCACAAGGTCACGATCTGGAATTCTGCACCAGCTTTGCTTGGTGTACTGACAGATTATGCTCAAAGCGATCGCAAAAGTCTCGGCTCGCATTTACGTCAAGTGATGTTGTCTGGTGACTGGATCCCACTTTCACTGCCTGAGCGGGTGCGTGCGCTCGCCCCGAACGCGCATGTCTTGTCTCTGGGTGGAGCAACTGAAGCCTCCATTTGGTCCATCTGCTTCCCTGTTCAGAATATCGTGCCACATTGGAAGAGCATCCCCTACGGTAAAGCGTTGGACAACCAACAATTTTATGTTCTGGATGAAGCGCTGGCCCCTCGCCCTTGCTGGGTCACTGGTGAACTGTACATCGGTGGCATTGGTCTTGCGATAGGCTATTGGCAGGACGAAGAACAAACCAACCATCATTTCATCACCCACCCCAAAACCGGCGAACGCTTGTACCGTACCGGCGATTTGGGGCGCTATATGCCAGATGGAAACATAGAGTTTCTTGGGCGCGTGGATACTCAGGTCAAGGTGCAGGGTTTCCGCATTGAGCTTGGTGAAATCGAAACGGTGCTCAATGCCCATAAAGACGTAAAAGCCTCAGTCTTTAAGATGTTTGGCGAGGCACAAGGCGATAAGCAACTCGTTGGCTATGTGGTTCTGGAAGAGCACGGTGTCGAGATTGACGCTCTTCTGGATCATCTACGCGCCCACCTGCCCCATTACATGGTTCCCTCTGCTCTCCTTGAGATTGAGCGCCTCCCGATTTCTGCAAACGGCAAAATTGATCGGAAGCAACTGCCGGAACCACGCAGTGAGATACAAGCTGAGCTAAGCTTCGAACCGCAAGGGGAACAGGAAGAGAAAATCCACGAGATTATCTCTCAGATCTTGAAACTGGATCACGTCACACCCGAGGATAATTTACTGCAGCTGGGAGCGACCTCTATCGATATCACGCGCATTTCAAACGCGTTGTCGAGCACGCTCTCGTTCCGCCCACCACTTGCAAAGTTTATGGGCAGCCCAAGCCTTGCAACGCTCCTTGCCATGTATCGGGAGCAGTTTGGTCAGGTGGCGGAAGAAGCGCAACCTGACGCAACAAATTCCGCAATTGCCACCCTTGAAGACCCGCTGCAGCGACAGTCTTTCAAAGACCGTAATGTTGGGTTGCGCAAGTTTGATCAGCAACATGGCGTGCATCAGTTGGAAAACTCCAGCTCTCCTGAGTTCGACGAATTTGACGCCTACCGGTCGGTGCGTCAGTTCAATTTGGATCCTGTCCCCAAAACCCGATTAGAGGCCCTCCTCTCTGCATTACGGCGTAATCAGAACCAAGAGGCACCAAAGCACTTGTTTGCAAGCGCCGGGGGGCTCTATCCGGTGCAAACCTACATTTACATCAAACCCGGTCGTGTGTTGGGCCTGGAAGGTGGGGCCTATTATTACGATCCTGAAAAACACGCTCTGATTTCGACAGCAGATGGCAAGGCACTGACCCCGGATGCCTATGATTATTTCGTGAACCGGCCAGTTTTTGAAGAGGCTGCCTTCGCGCTTTTCTTCATCGCCGAGCGGCAGGCAATCGAGCCCCTTTATGGCGAAATGAGCGAGCAATTCTGGTTGATCGAAACAGGTGCAATGGCACAGCTGTTGACCATGCGTGCCCATGAAGCAGGGTTAGGCCTGTGCGGCATCGGCTCCATAGATGAGACGGTTTTGACGGAGCTGTTCCGGTTGGGGCCTACTCATAAGCTCATCTATTCCATGATCGGCGGCACACCCACCACTGAGCAAAACCGGCAACACACCATAGAGACCTTCGGGACTGCGCTTGCCTCCTCAATGGATGAAGATGAAATGGAGGAGTTTGAAATATGAAAGCTCAACAACTGCTCGATTATTTTGCCCAGCACAATGTGAGCCTCCAGACTGATGGAGAAAAGCTGCGTTTCAAAGCTCCAAAGGGGTTTCTGGGAGCTGATCTTGCCGCCGTTCTGAAAGCAGAAAAGTCAGAGCTGATTCATCTGCTGCAACAACATGCATCAGAAAGGCAGGCTGAAGGTGTCCCTCTTTCACCATCACAACGCCATTTGTGGTTCTTGCATCAATTGGAGCCAGAAAGTCCGTTTTACAATAACCCCGTTGCGCTCAAAGTTTCCGGGATACTCGAGTTGGAACCTCTGCACCACGCTGTAAATGCTGTTGTTGCGCGTCACAACATGCTCCGAGCGAGGTTCAGCACAAGCAACGGAACGCCTACACAAACTTTTCCAGAACCTGCTGACCTGCCCTTTGACCTCTTGAACCTTTGCTATCTGAATGACGAAAAACAGGCGGAGGCGCTCAACGAACGTGTCCAGCATGAGGCCAGCCAACCGTTTGATTTGGAGCGCGGCCCGCTCGTGCGCTCAAGTTACATCAAGCTTGCAGATGAAGAACACGTATGGCTCGTAAACCTGCACCACATTGCCGCTGATGGCTGGTCAATCGGTTTGTTTTTCAACGAAGTTACCGCTCATTACAACGCTTATCAAAAGGGCACCTCGCCCGACCTTCCCCCTTTGTCCATGCAGTACGCCGATTATGTGACGCATCATAACACCGAGCGCAATTCGTCCAGAGAGCAGCAACAGATCCAGTACTGGACTGACAAGCTTGAAGACCTGCCAGACTTACTTGAGCTACCCACGGATTTGCCTCGCCCGGCAGAACAGACACATAACGGTGCTCACTTTGAACTCACGCTTGATGACAACTTGAGTGAACGCTTGCGACTTTTCTGCAAAAGACGCTCAATCACGCCATTTGCGCTCTATCTGGCCGGATTTGCCGCCCTCTTATGGCGCTACAGCAAACAGGAAGGCATCTGCATTGGCACCTCTTTTGCCAACCGCCATCTGGCAGAGCTGGAGCCTCTGATCGGGCACTTCATCAACACGCTCGCACTCAAAACGCATGTCACGGCCACAAGCACCTTTGCTGAGCTGGTAACGCAGTCGCAAACGGCCATTCTGGAAGCGCTGGACAATCAGGATTTGCCTTTTGAGAAAGTGGTCGAAGCTGTAAATCCGGAACGCTCACCAGCTCACTCGCCTCTGTTTCAGGTCATGCTGATTTATCAGAACCTGCCGGGGGGATCGGCTCAAATGGATGGTGTTGAAATCGAAACACTGGCAACAGATAGCCAAACTGCAAAGTTCGATATCACGCTGGAAGTGTTTGAACGAGGCTCCACGTTTAGCCTTGGCTTTGAGTACAACAAAGATCTGTTTACGCATTCCCGCATTGCACGAATGGCCAGTCACCTCACCTGCTTCCTCTCAAACGCCGTCGAAGCACCAGAAGTGGATCTCGGTGCGATTGATTTCATCCCCCCCGAAGAAAGACATCTGTTAACACAAGTATGGCCTCACGGAGCGCTGCACGCGTCAAGTTCCACGTGCATTCACAAAGCATTTGAGGCTCAATGTGAGCATTCACCCGAAGCACCTGCACTCGTGTGCGGCGAAGACGTGTGGAGCTACGCCAGCCTCAATACCAAAGCAAATCAGCTTGCCCGCCACCTGAAGGAACTTGGTGTTACTGAGGGAAGTCCAGTGGGCCTGCTTTTTGAACGGTCCAGCGAGTTGGTGATAGCCATGCTTGCCGTGCTCAAGGCGGGTGGTCACTTCATTCCGTTGGAGCCCGGACTGCCAATCAAGCGTCTTGAGTTTATGGTGCAAGACAGCCAGCCCAAACTGATCCTCACCCACTCAGAGGCATCGGAAGCGGTCACCAGACTCAAGGGCCATTGTGACGTAAAAGTCTTATCACTGGATACAGAGCAACTAGCCAAAATCACTCAATCCTTCGGCGCTGATAATTTGCCAGCTAACGGTATAAGCACCGAGGATCTTGCCTATATCATCTACACGTCAGGAACCACCGGCGTTCCAAAAGGCACCAATCTCACACACAAGGGCTTGGTGAACCTCGTAGAGTGGAGCAATCGCGCATTTCCAGGCAAGTCCGGTGACGCTCTTTTGCAGAAGACACCGATGGGATTTGATGCGGCGATCTGGGAATTCTTCTGGCCATTATGCTCTGGTGCATCACTGGTACTGGCTCCGCCTCATGCTCACACCTCTCCTGCAGAGCTGGCAAAGAGCTGTGCATCTCATGGTATCACCAGTATCCAGTTCGTTCCCGCAATGCTGGATCTGTTTCTTGACGAACCGGAGACTGCCCAATGCACCCGACTGCGCAATGTGTTTTGCGGTGGCGGTGAGTTGAGCGGCGCACTTATGCGCAAGTTCTCCAGCAAGCTGCCGTGGGCAACACTGCACAATGTTTACGGCCCGACTGAATGCACCGTAGACAGCACCTGGCATAGTGTGAAGCCGGAAGATCTGGACAAACCTTCAGCCCCCATCGGCAAACCCATATCGAATGCAAGGACTTACCTGCTTGATGAGAGCATGTCGATTGTCCCGATCGGACTGGTTGGCGAGCTTTATATTAGCGGTACCGGCCTGTCCTCTGGCTATCTTAACGCCCCGCAGCAACAAGCATCAGCGTTCGTTTCCAGCCCATTCAACTCAAGTGAACAGCTCTACCGTACCGGCGATCTTGCCTATTATGATGAACAAGGTCAGCTGGTTTTTGCAGGCCGCAAAGACAACCAGATCAAGCTGAATGGCTTTCGCATCGAGCTGTCAGAGATTGAAGCTGTCCTCCGACAGCATCCCGAATGCCGCAGCTGTGCCGCACTCGTGGTTCAGCAAGTGGGTGGTACTGCTCAACTGGCACTTTGCTACACCACATCAGACGGTTCTCCCCTCGTAGAAAGCGACCTTCGTCGTCATCTGGCAGAAGCGCTTCCGGACTACATGCTTCCTCATATTCTGCTGCCTCTGGAAACTCTCCCCCTCACCAATAACGGCAAGATTGATTATTCCAGCCTCAAGGCATCTGTGCTGGCCCATGAGGCCGTGTTTAAGGTCAATCAGGAAAGCCCACGCGATCATATCGAGCTCCAGATCTATAACATCTGGAAGGAAGTGCTCCTCCATCCATCCATTGGGATCAGCGATAGTTTCTTCCATGTCGGCGGTTCTTCCATCGCAGCGATCAAAGTGGCCCATCGGGTTGGTGAGGCGTTCAAAATTCAAGTCCCGCCCAAAACGTTCATTTTAAATCCGACAGTAGAGGCGCTTGCCAGTTGGATACGAAACGGAGCTGCGGAAGAGAACTCCCGCGACAACCTCATTACGTTCCGCGAAAGCCAAAACGGCGAGCATGTCGTGTGCGTTCATCCTGCTGGTGGGACAGCCTTTTGCTATCTGTCTCTGGCAAAGATCCTGGCTGATGACATGGGCATTTATGGCCTGCAATCGCCCGGCCTCAACGCGGGAGAGGAACCTCTCCCCTCCATAATGGCCATGGCCAGCGCCTATCTGGAACGTATCGAACACATCGCGCATGAAAAGATTGTCCTCACCGGCCTGTCGTTTGGGGGCTACGTTGCCTATGAGATGGCCCGACTTCTGAAAGCCCGTGGTAACCACAATGTCAGCGTCATTCTTCTGGATACTCAGGGGTTTGAGGAGCATGAGCGCCAGAGCCTTGCACCAGTTGATCTTGCAGAATTTCGAGACAAGCTGGTGAAGTTCAATGGGATGTATCCGGGCATCGATGACGAGCAAATAAAGCGCTACCATCAGGTTTACAATCACAATCGGGCCTGTGTGCCGGATTATGACTGCCAGCCATTGGACGCGCGAGTTGTGTTCATTCAGGCACTTGGCTCGCTCAACAAAGACTTCCTGCATCAACTGCGTCAGTTTTGGATTGAAAGAGCCTCAGGTGGCTTCATGACGAGGCTGGTTCGGGGGGACCACTGGGAACTGCTGGAATCAGAAGAAATACAGCGCGTCAAAAAAGTGATTTCCTATGAGTTTCAATTATTTGAGCGGCAAACCACCTCTCCTGCTGTTCCTATGCAGATAGACGCTTAGAGGCTTACATGACTATCAACACTTCTCATGAATATTTAGCCTCGACCTCTTATGATTTGGAAATTGGAGATCAGGGGCCCGTCCAATCTTCGTTACTAGACAGTATCAGCTTTTATGCGGACCATTTTCCTGAACTGGCCGCGGTGCAGGATCATGATCGTATCCTCAGCTACCAAGAGCTCAACGAACGCTCCTCACAAGTAGCCTCAGCAGTGAGAGGCCACGGCGTAAAAAACGGCGATGTAGTTGCCGTCTGTTTGCCTCGCTCTCAAGAGCTCGTAGTTGTCATGCTCGCGATACTGAAAGCGGGAGCAACGGTTGTCCCATTAGATGCCGCCAGCCCGCCAGACCGGCAAACAGCAATCTTAACTGATAGCCAAACACGTTTTCTTATCGTGCCAGAGGCGAGTGCATCCACGCCATTTTCCCGACAAGCGCATCAGATCCTTCATGCTGACCAGTTGCTCATGCAAAGCCTGCATGAGAATAGCGGCGATCTTCCGCGTCATCCTTTGGCGAAAACTGCGTTTTTGTTTTACACTTCAGGAACAACGGGTACGCCCAAAGGCGTTCAAGTGCCTCTCTCAGCAATAGAGAGGCTTACCCATCAACCCCGCTTTGTCCCAATGCATATCGGAGATCGCTACGCGCACATTTCCAACCCTGCGTTTGATGCACTCAGCTTTGATGTTTGGGTGCCGCTTTTAACTGGTGGGTGTAGTGTCGTGTTCTCCAGTGACGAACTCACCGATTTTGCAGGCTTTGCCCGGCAGTTGGAGCAGCAATCGATCTCAACCATGTTCATGACAGTCTCTCTGTTCAATGCGATGGTCAATCACGGGACTGACTGCTTTGGATCGCTTGGGCATCTGCTCATTGGCGGCGAGCAGCTGAACCCCAAAACTGTCGAGAAATGGTATGCTGCAAACCCTGAAAGCGCCTGTCAGATATACAATATCTATGGCCCGACAGAGTGTGCAACCTTTGCCTTGTGCTTTGCAATTCCTCGGGACTTTGATGCAGATATCATTCCCATTGGCAGCCCCATTGCCAGTACAGATTGCCAGCTAAGGTCATCAAACGGCGAGATCACCAATACTGGTGAAACTGGGGAACTCTATCTTGGCGGTGCAGGCGTCGCTCATGGCTATCTGAATAGAACAGAGGAAACACAGCGCAGGTTTGTAGAGCTTCCAAACTCTGGAAAATGGTATAGCACTGGCGATCTGGTCCGCCTCAATCAGCAAGGTCTGGTCGAGTATGTGGGCCGCGTTGACAGACAGATCAAAGTACGCGGGTTTCGCGTAGAACCTGAAGAAATCGAACAGCGCATCCAGCAATATCCGAAGATACAGCAGGCTTGTGTTTTAGCAGCTCAGGAACAAGGCAAACCGCTTGAGTTGCATGCTTACTTAGCGAGTGAAGAGCAGCTTGATTATGAAGAGCTTGATGCCCACTTTTCTGCTTACCTGCCAGATTATATGCGTCCTCATAAAGTCTTTTGTCTTGGCTCGTTGCCTCTGAATGCAAACGGGAAGATCGACCAAAAAGCCCTTCAAGAAATGGAGACTACTCCATTCCGTCGTGTTTCCTCCTGTGATGCCTCGGAGAGTGCCGTTCTGAGCAGCATTCTGCAAACTGCAGAGATGGTTTTGAGTGTGGCGCAGTTAAGCCGTGTAGAGACGCTGCTTACCGCAGGTGGCGATTCACTCAAAGCAATCAGCTTATCTAACCAACTCAACACAGTATTTGGTTGCCGCGTTGCGCCGTCACAGCTTCTAAACCTGACATTTGCTGAACTCTCTGAGATTGTTAGCGAGCACAATGAGCAAGCCAACAGTTTACCGCCTGCACCTGCTCCATCAGGTTTGGCAAAAGAGCAGGCAACCTCGGAGCAAATGCGGTTATGGCTACAGCAACAAAAGAACCCTGCTGACATATCCTACAATACACCGTTCATTTTTCGGTTTTCAGGTCATCTGAGTGCCGAAAATTTGGGTCACGCAACATATGAGCTGGTCAAAAAACACCCGGCACTGCGCACCAGCTTCCATCTCACCGATGATGGGGTGCAGCAGCAGGTCGCTGAAAGCAATCCAGAGGCGCTTCACTTCCACGGAACCTTAGAAGAAGAAGCAATTTCACAGCTGCAAACCAAACTCCTCACTCAACCATTTGATCTTGAGCGCCCATGCCTGTTTCAACTTCATCTGGTCCACCAACCAAATGGCACCAGTGTCCTTCTGTTTCATGCGCACCACATCATTCTGGATGGCTGGTCACTCAACATCTTGTTTGAAGATCTTTCCCGTTCATTCCAGGCAGAAACAGACGAGACAGGACAGGACCAAAAGCCAATTGGGCTAACGACATTAGACTTTGCAAAATGGCAGTCGCATCTATGGGAAACGGAACATTACAACAAGCAAAAGGATGCTCTCTTCAAGCTATACGACGCGCCGGAGATGGAGGAATGCTGGAAGCCCGTGCTGAAACACGGTCAAGGGATGCAAGGTGTTTCAGCAGGGCAAACACGTTTGACACGTCTTGATGCAGCCACCAGAGCAAATTTGTTGACCATTGCAAAGCGTCTTTCACTAACACCTCATCAGGTCTTTCACGCGCTGTTTGCCCATGCACTTTATGTGCACACGGGGAGAACGAGTTTCACAATTGCAAGCCCTGTAGCGAACCGGCTTACAACAGAATTTGAAGCAACAGTTGGAATGTTCGCCAACACAGCGTTGGTTCCGGTTAAAATCGACCCAACTGCCTCCATTCAACAAAATACAAGCACCCTCACCAGGGCTTCAAAACAAGTCCTTGCCTGTCAGGATATTGCCTTCGAACATGTGGTTGATCATCTCCAGAAAAGGAAGCGTGTTTCGGGCATTCCGTTTGAGTTTATGTTTGCGACCGAAAACACCCGTTACGAAACGCTAAAGCTCAATGGAGAATGCGCGCAGCTATCTTACCCTGAAGATGTCGCCCCCAAATGCCCGCTCTACCTGTCTGTTCTTGATGAAGCTGGTACCTACCAGTTCTACTGGGAGTATGATCTCAGTTACTTCGACAATGATGCTATCACCCTGCTGGAACAAAACATGTTCACTGGTTTGGATCATATGGAAACTGAAGAGGTTGCAGCGAACGTCTTCCAACTCAACACACAACAACGCATTTCGCATGTAACTGGTACAAGCCAGTCATTGCCATACACAACGGTCGCAAGCTGGTTTCAGAAACAAGTCTCACTATCACCACATGCACCTGCCCTCGCATGGCGCGGCAAAACTCTCACCTATCATGAGTTGGACGAGTTATCCGATGCTTTGGCTGCTAACATGCAGTCCACTATTTTTGGGTCAACAGAACCTGTAGGAGCTGTGCGCGTCGCACTCTATATGGATGCCTCCCCAGACTACGTAGTCTCGCTTCTGGCAGTGACAAAACTGGGCGTAACAGCTGTTCCGTTGGACCTGAGCTATCCTCAAAAGCTGCTGGAGGATGTGATTTCGCAAGCCCAACCAGTTGGGGTCCTCCATGCAGTGCAGGCATCCTTACCTTCTGCACTTGAACGCCAGGACTTACGCGCGCTCCCGGTAGATTTGCAAGAACTCAGAAATTCACGCGATCATCAGCATCCTCTGAAATTTTCAGGTCGCGAAAGGCCCTTGTATACCCTGTTTACCTCCGGCTCCACTGGTCAACCCAAAGGGGTTGATGTCTACAACCAGACACTTTGCAATTTGTTGCACTGGCAACAGCAACAGGGAGGGTTGCCCGCCGGAGAACACACCATGCAGTTCTCCAAGTTAGCCTTCGATGTTTCGTTTCAGGAGATCTTTTCAACGCTCTGTTCGGGTGGGTGCTTCCATGTCATTGATCCTCTTTGGCGACAGGACATGCAGTGCTTATTGAACTACATGCATGACAATAATCTGCAACGCATCTTTATGCCTTTTGTAGCGCTGGAATTGTTTTGCGAAGCTGCTCAAACATTCAACATCTTCCCCGGTGCTTTGAAGAATGTGATCACGGCCGGCGAGCAGTTGTATTGCACCAAAGCCCTCCGAGCGTTTTTCACGCAGTTACGCCAAGCCTCCTTGCACAACCACTATGGTCCAACTGAAACGCATGTGGTTTGCGCCCACTCTTTGCACGGACCAGCAGCAAACTGGCCGACCCGCCCACCGATTGGCGCTCCTGTTCACAACACCGATATTCTCATCGTGGATGACAGCTTCCATCCAGTTCCATCCGGTGAACGCGGCCAACTCCTCATAGGCGGCAATCTGGTTCACCTTTGTTATCTGGACAATGCAGAACTGAACGCAGAACGCTTTGTCATACTCCAGTCAGATCATGGCACTGGCGGTTCAAAACTCTATTACAAAACTGGCGACATGGGCTTTCTGGATGAATTTGGACAGGTAAACTATGAGGGGCGTCACGACCAGCAGGTGAAGATCTCAGGTCACCGCGTTGAACTCGGCCAGTTGGAAGCCTCTTTGATAAATCACGGTGCCATCGAACAGGCGTCTGTTGACTTTGATGACCAGCATAAAAAACTCCATGCCTATGTCAGCCTGCGAGAAGACACCATCAACGCAGATGAGCTTGATCACTATCTTTCAACGCAGCTTCCTGACTACATCCGGGTTGACGAATTCAGACAGGTCGACGAATGGCCCCGCACTCCAAGTGGAAAGATAAATCAAAGAGCATTGGTCGGCTGCAATTGGCGCAAGATTGAACGTAAAAAACGCAAAATAAACGCAAATAACGCAATTCAACGCACTAAGGAACTCATTGCTGCTTTTGAACATGTCACTGGTGCTTCCATCACTGCGGATCAAACATTTTTCGAGGCTGGATGCTCTTCCCTGCAATTGATGCGCTATCAAATGCATCTCAATAAAGCAATGGAAGAAAAAGTCAGTATCGCAGATCTGTTTCGTTATGTGACACCTTCAGATCTGGCAGAACATCTTGAAGGAAAAGCGGAATCAGAACCTCGGACTAGCAAAGCAAAGAAAACTCAGAGCGCGGATAAAGTCGCTATTATCGGTATGGCACTCCGTGTTCCAGGCGCAGACGACCTGGCCGGGTTCTGGTCAATGGTTCGTGAAAATCGAAGCGGAATTGAACATTTCACTCCGGAGAATCCTGATTTCGTTGGTGCGCGAAGCCAGATGAGCGAAATGATGTCGTTCGATCCTGCGTACTTCGGTATCAGCCCGCGGGAAGCAGCGCTCATGGATCCGCAGCAGCGGCATTTCCTGATGAGCTGTGTACATGCTCTTGAAAATGCTGGCATTCCTCCACTGAACACCGACCAAAACATCGGTGTTATCGCAAGCTGTGGTGAAACAACCTACTATCACGCAGCCCTTCGCTCCCCTCCTCCAACCACCCTTCCCGATAAGTTCCAAATGGCCTTACACCATGAGAAAGACTTCCTCGCCACCAAGGTTGCCTTTCAGCTGGACCTCAAAGGCCCTGCCAGTACACTACAAGCCGCCTGTGGAAGCTCGCTGATTGGCATTCATACAGCCGCAGGCATGCTCCGAAATGGCGAATGTGATGTCATGCTAGCAGGAGGCGTGCTTGTAGATCCCGATATGACTGAGGGCTATAAGTATCAGTCCCAGCACATCTTTTCCAAGGATGGCAACTGCTCACCGTTCAGCAAAGACGCCAGCGGCACCATCGGCGCCAGTGGTGTTGGGGTGGTGGTGTTGAAGTCATTGGATCGCGCCCGAGCAGACGGTGATCGCATCTATGCTGTTATCGAAGGATCAGCCATCAATAACGATGGTCGGTCCAAAATGAGTTATACCTCACCTTCAGTTTCCGGGCAGGAAAGCGTTATTCGTCAAGCCCTTACGAATGCAGGAGTAAGGGGTGATCAAGTCGGATATGTGGAAGCACACGGAACAGGGACACAACTGGGTGATCCTATTGAAGTACAAGCCCTTTCATCTGCATACGGCAATCTCCCCAACGCATCCTGCGCACTCTCATCTGTCAAAAGCCAGATCGGCCACTTAGGTGCCGGGGCTGGCGTCCTTGGACTAATTCGCGCAGCACTGTCGATCTATCACGGCTATGTACCCCCTAACCTTGGATTTAAGCAGCCAAATCAAGAGCTTGGATTGGATCAAAAAGGGTTCTATATCCCGACCAACAGCAAAAAATGGGAAGATACACGTCCACGTTATGCAGGCGTCAGCAGTTTCGGAATTGGCGGCACAAACGCACATGTTGTAATTGGAGAAGCTCCAGAAGATGGGCTTCAGCAATTCACTGCTGCAAAATGCCTTGCTCTATCAGCACATACCAAGGCTGCGCTTTTTTCTTTGGCAGAAAAGATCAAGAATTATCTTGAACATAACCCAACTTCATTTCAGCAGGTTCTCTCACATTTGCAATCAAGCAGGCGAGCACACCCATGGCGTTTTGCTATCGATTGTGATGAAGTCGAAGAAACAATTGAAGCTCTGGGATCATTCGTCCCGCATTACTGTGATGAGAATAAAGGAGTTTGCGATCCCGCCAGCCTAACCGCTGCTGATTGGCTGGCAGGCAAAGAGATTGAGACACAAAGTGCAGGTACTCCGCCGCCTTGGGATTTGCCGGGTTATTGCTTTAATCTTCAACAATACAACGTGTTAGAGCTTCCAGCAGCCAAGAGTAAGGCGAGTGAAAACCTTCCAAAACGCCTGCCAGAGGAACAATGGCTAAGCCAGATGGTTTGGCAACCAGTCTGCCGCGTTGGAAGTTGTCAAACAGGGCAGAGATTAAAAACAGCGGTTGTCCTATATGACCCGAACAACGTCTCTGATGACTTTGCCGCACTTGATGCCGTCTACCATCGTGTTGTGCCTGTTTGTTATGACGGACGTATTTCTGGTGCTCATTCAGACAAGTTGTCGGTAGATCCGTTTTCTACGGACTCCGTTGAAGACCTTCTGAGCCACCTGTCATTTATGAACCTTGGAGAGTTGGACTGGCTTCATGCACTTCCATTGTCTTGCAAAGGCGAGCAAAATGAGTTGGATAGCCTTCAGGAAGCAAAAAAGGTTTGTCTGGATAGCCTGACTTATGTGCTTCAGGCTCACTCTAGATATGGGCTTACGATCTCCAGAATATGCCTGCTCTCTTACGAGGCTGCACCGGTGAATGGTACAGTCGCTCAGCCGCTACACGGGCTACTCGCTGGTCCGCTTTCTGTGATCCCTCAGGAGTTTGACATCCAGACACTCTGGCTGGATTTAGAAGATACAAAACAAGGTTTCATTTGGCCCGAGGTTGCGTTTGTACTCTCACTTGAAGAAATGAAGGCACAACGCCTTGCCTTGCGTAATGGTTTTGTTTGGGAATGCAGGATCTTACCTCTTTCTCAAAATCGCCCAACTACCGAACCGATTGAACTGGATGCGCCAGCTCTCTTCGTGGTGACGGGTGGCAGCGGTGCGATTGGAACTCAAGTTTGCACGAGCCTGCTGGCTGATCCTCATGCTCATGTCGCAATTATCTCCCGCAATCCGCGCATTCCAGAAGAACTTCTGCAGTTCGGCGCAAGAATACACCTGATACAGGCTGACATAGGAAAGCCAGCCACGTGGCCTGTAACGTTTGAGAGTGTCGCCAGATTAGACATGTCCGTTGCAGGCGTTGTACATGCCTCCGGAGTTGGAGAAGGAAATCTGATTTCTTTCCGTGACCCGATAGAAGTCTACAACAAGATGCTAGCAAAGTATGAGGGAAGCATTTTTGTTGAGCGTTTCATTGAAGTATTCAAGCCAACGAGGGCTATCTACTGCTCGTCAATGTCAGCTGTTTTAGGGGGAGCTGGCCAACTGGACTACGCTTCCTCCAACGCCTTATTGGATAGCTTTGCGCATTACAGCAATCCGGTGATCCCTGACACAATCAGAACCACCATCAACTGGGATATCTGGAGCGAAAGTGGGATGGCGACCGACTCCAATACGCAAGATGAACTACATCAAAAACACCTGACGCTTGGCCTATCCAACAAAGAAGGCTTGCGCACATTCTCTCGAGCATTTCATACAACTGTACCACAAGTGCTGGTTAGCACTTGTGGTGTTGAAAAGGCTCGATACTTCTATCGATCACTGGTCAGGAACGAGATCAAATCTGATGCGCGAACGAGCAAGACACACAAACTAAAACTCATTCGCGATCAGATAGAAACCCTTCTTCTGCAACAGCTTGGACTTGATCAGCTTGTCCCTGATGAATGCCTCTATGACTTAGGTATGGATTCACTTACTCTTCTGGACGTCGTTAGCCTCTTAGAAAACTATGACATTCAGGTGTTACTCTCCCAAATCCCAAAGAACACTTCCTTAGACCTGATTATGAATCTGGTTGAACAACAGCACAAGGCAAACCCCTCTTCTCCAAACAGCACTTGGGCAGATGCAGTTGCCCCGCACCAATGGCATTCTGGTGAGGGTGATGAAGTTGTTGTTCTCATACATCCAATCGGAGGTGATGTTGAAGCATACCGAGAACTGGCAGGAAAACTCCCGGACAACATTGGGATCACCGTGATTGCCGATCCTGCCCTCACAAATCCCGATCTACCAAAAATCAGTTTAAAAGAAAGAGCTGCGGTTTACGCTGAAGCCATAGCGGAAAGGTTTGCAAATAAGCGGATTCATTTAGTCGGCTGGTCATTCGGCTCATGGGTTGCTCAAGAAATGGCACTCTGCTTCTCGAAGCAACAAAGAGCTCCCGGCAACTTAACGCTCATTGATCCGCCTGCACCAAACTCTGGCGAAAACCTGAAGCAAATGAGTGAGCAAGAAGTCGAAATCATCTTCTTAAAGGAGCTGAAGGCGAAATGGCCAGATAAAAGAACCCTTGTTGAGAACAGTCATGAACGACAGGCCTATCAAGAAGCACTTGTTCGCTGTACGAAAGCCAATCTGGAAGCGATGGCACACCATACAATGAGTCCGACGCCTTTTTGGCAGGCGAGTGTATTCTTGGCATCTGAAACTGCCAAAGGGTTGAACGGAACCCAAAATACAACAGCAAACTCCCGTGAGATCTGGGTTAAACTACTGCCAGATTTACAAAACTGGCAGATTGTAGAAACAGATCACTATTCAATACTCATGGGAGAAACGTTAGATCACGTATTGGCTGCTGCTGGTTTGGTCAAAACACTCGAGTTGGCGTAATTGGAAGGGGGAGTGGATGTCTAAACTAGTGATACCGGGGTCCACTGCGAGGCTACAGCTGTAACCTTCCCATCCGACCTCAATATCCAGCAGTTTCAAAGGAAGTGGTTCTGAAGTGATCCAGGGGTGCTGTTGCTCTAACTTCACGTCAAGTGAGCTGAGGTCATCACGCAGCCCCTCACCTGTTGCCTTTAAGATGGCTTCTTTCCGAGTCCAACAGCGATAAAACATGGCTGAGCGATCCTTTAGACACCTCGCTTCAATGTGTAAACGCTCCATCGGATGACATACAACCGGTATCAAATCAGTCATTTGGCTGCCTCGCCGCATGAGTTCAATATCGACACCTAATGGTGCATTACGAGCCAAAGCGACTGCAACCAAACCGCCTGAATGACTCACATTGAATGTCGGGCATCCTGAAAGGTATGGCTTACCACCATCTTGCAGCAGAAAGGGTATTGGCGGCTGATCCACTCCCAGAATGATTCTAACTACCCAGCGACCCAAGGCAAACGCGCGCCGGTCTCGCAAGAACCTGAACCGGGCGCCTCTTGTTTTCTCTTCAGCGGTTAACGCTTGGTCCATTGGAAATGGATACTCCAATGGCAACAAAACAAGCATCACTTTGCCTGGCTCACAGCAACGTTGCCATTGCTCTTTCACAGCCAAAAGCCAATGCTGAGCATCAAAGACGGAAAATGAAACAGGCATGAAATCTTAAGCGAGCTCTATGGATGAAGGCTGGTGCAACTGACCAACAACGTTTGCAGCATGGTCTTTTATCTGATTAAGGACTTTAGCTGGAGAATGTTCAATGAAAAAATGCCCGCCTTCGACTTCATCAACGGCAACGGTTTCAGAGCTCAACTTCGTCCATCCCTTCACTTTATGTGGTTCCACAATCTGATCCTTAGTTCCTGCGTAGGCAAAGATTGGTGACGCGATTTGCCAGGGAACTCGCGGCCTGTAAGTCTCACAGAGTTCAAAGTCACCTATAATCGCAGGTAAAAGCAAGTCTACAAGATCGTCATGTTGTGCAATCTGAGCAAACTCGGGATTAAACGAGATGAGCTCATCAACCATCTCCTCGCGAGTACACCCATCAAGAAACGGTAGAGTTCTTGGAGCAAAAGGAGACGCCGATGCCAGCATAAAAAGAGCCGTTGGCTTCAGCCCGCTTTGCTTGAAAAGATGGAGTGCCAACTCGTAAGCAATCCACCCCCCCATACTTGACCCCAAAATTGCAAAAGGCGCACCGCCGAACTTCTCAATCTCTAGCGCTAGCTGCGATACAACCCTTTCCATCGCATTGATTGCTGGTTCTTTTAACCGGGTTCCTCGCCCTGGAAATTTAGCAGGCATCACATTTACCTGATCACCTAGCGGTGCTTTCCATCGGTTATATAAGCTCGTATCGCCTCCCGCCTGAGGCAGACAGACTAAGTTCAGCTTGCACTTATCTGCTGTAGTATCAAACCACTGGGACGACCATCGACAACTCATTTAGTAGTCCATCAATAAACTATTTCAATGAGGTGATTATTACGTGGTTTTAAAGTGACGTCGAGTGGGCTTTCTTATGCTATTTATCAGTTTAATATTTGCAGATGAACCAACAAACAAACGTAGCCTCGAATGGTCTGTCTGTCATCGAAGGTACTTGGACACATCTTCGC
>NZ_LMCJ01000042.1:0-6858 GCF_001623085.1 Pseudovibrio sp. W74 | reverse complement strand
CCTGCCATGAAAAAACCGCCGATCACGGCTCGCAAAGCAAGCTTAATGCCGGCGATTTCAATATGTAACTTACTGGATTACGGCTGTAGATCATAGGCAGAGTACTATTTTGAAGATTGGCGAATAACACCTCCGCATGTCAGATAAGGGTTTTGATCAGGTCTAATACAGATAGGCCAACTGCGGGCATTTGAGCGTTTCAATTTTTGCTTGCATAACTCTACCGAAAGATCTCTTCAAAGCGGTCAAAATACCACCTGAAAGGCAGCCTTATTTGGTTACATCGCTCTTAATCTCTAATTGGCATCACACTAGAACTTCCAATCCAAGCGCGCATTCACGCCATGATTGTGAGTAGAAGCAGCCAATTGGCCAGCATAGTGAAGTCCGAGTTGCGTATCCTGCCCAAAGCCTATGGAAACACCTGCTTCTAACAACGCTTGATCTTGTGCCAAGGGGGAGCCAATAACGGCGAAGCTATCACTACCCTGGACAAAGGATTGTTCAAGTTTGACGCCGTCTGTTGAAGCGTGCTGCCAAGCGACAAGGCCATAAGTTGAAATTGAAGTTTCATTCAGACTGAAACTTGTCTGTCCGCGTAACCCCAGTGTCGCAAAATAAATTGTACTGCTCTGACTTTCGGCTTTCAGAGCCGCAACCTGTCCACTCTCAGTGAAGCCATCAGAGAAAACATTGACAACGGCTGTACCCATGAATGGTTGTAGCTTGGTGGCTTCAAACTCGATACCATAACCAACCTCAGCGAAACCTTGAAAGGCATTTATATTCTGTCTGGATGACAGCTTATCGCTTAGTTGGCCGTTGTTAACATTAAGCTTACGGGTTACAGCTGCTTGATTCCAAGTATTGATAAGACCTGCACTCACGCTTAGCTTGTCCCAAGCGTAGTCCCCATAACCACCGAGGGTGTAACTGTCCACCTCTGCAGATGTGTTAAGATCACCCACTTTAGTGAAGGAACTTCCAAATCCAGCTAAGGCGCCAATCTGCAAATCCGAGGAAACATAACTATCAACACCGATGAGCAGTCCGCCTCCAACTGTAGTCGCTCCCGAGACTTCAACAGTTCCGTCTTGATTGCCCCAATGGCCATAGCCTTGCGACCAGAAGCTGTAGCCTGCGTGCGTGGCATTTTGAGTGCCTCCTGTGGCGAGGGCAGATTTGGAAGCTTGCGTACGTGCAGAGATTGCCTGACGAAATATAAGCGTGTCCTCTAACAATGCATTGCGGATACTTGCACTACCTTCGCCAGAAAATTGTTCAAACAACTCACGAGCGGTTGCCTCATCTGAAACGTTCATAACCACAGACCTGAAAAGGTCGGTGTCTTTCCTGATGCTTGCGAGCGCTTTCGCAGTAGCTCGTTGGTTTTTCGTGATCGCTTGCTCTTCGAAATCGATGTCATTACGGACCAGAGATAATTCGATATCGTTGCCATCTCCGCTCGTATAATCGAGGGCCGTGTCCATGAAGAGTAGATCATCCATTACCGCCATAAACTCGTGATTGGCAGCATGCACATCACCTGCAAGATCTACAACTATCATCGGTTCAATGGGGTCAAACGACCAGCCAGATGCTACTTGTGGAGAAAACAGAAGGCTGAGGGTTGTCTGACTGAAGTCAGCAGTCCCATTAACCTTCAGCTGGTCTGCGGTTACATCAAAACTATCTGCTACCGGGGTTGAAGCAACTTCAATCTCCAATGTACCCTTGCCCGAATAGTTCTGCTCAACTGTCAGATTGCCTATGGAGTTACCAGGACCAACTATCCCGCCGTTGTTAATGACACTGCCAGCAATTATGCCATGACCACCAAGGAAGCCGCCTGATCCAAGTTCAATATCAGAACCGATAGAGGCGCTCTTTTTATCACTACTTGTACCGACAATGAGCGTGCTGTCGATAACAGCTGCTCCACTTTGAATATTAAACTGGCCACTATCAAATGCGAGCAGACCTCCCTCAAGCCTTAACGTACCCACTATGCCTGAGTTATCTCCGGACAGATAGGTGTTCCCAGCGTACTGCTCAATATGTATATCATTTCCATTTAGATTAGCGCTAAATTCATACTGCTGATCTCCTATGATATTATGATTAAATATCAGGGCGCTGCTGCTGCTTTCGAAAAAAATATCTTGGATGTTTATGTAACCCGGCGCAACGGCGGCCTCACCGGCAGCCGCACCTACGATAAGCTTACCGCTTGTTGAAATGCCATGACCATTAGTAGAACCAAGTGAGATAAAGGGTGCGTTCACACTCGCTCCGTTAGAGACTGACAAGAGACCATTATACACACTCATAGAAGTTGGGTGCTGTGAGGGGTCATAATCTGGGAAACGCACGCCGACGTTCAGAGCCGATCCTTCTCCATCTACGCTGACGCCCCCAATACTTTTTGTCACTACATTGGTAATTTCATGATGGTAGGCACGTTCCCCAATAAAGACAAAATTGCCTACATCCACCTGCCCCCCCGCAGTAATGTTGAGGTTGCCTTTACCCGCCTCATAAGTGGGAGTATTACTGGCTACATCTAAACTGTAGTAAGATATTAATCGGCTCGCTTTGTTTGTTTCATTATTTTTACCAGAAACATTTATGGTACCCTCGCTCTTTGGCCCGTATGCGACATTGGTGGTCCTGGACACAACAGTCCCGCCTTCTGTTACGTTCAACTCACCTTTGCTCGGACTGTTTACTGCCAAAGGCATCCCGACAATAGTAGACAGATTATACCAGTCTCCAGTGACGTTAGTTGTTGCAGTGTCATGGGAAGATGAGGTGACTGTACCTATCTCACCAAAAATGGCACCTTCGATATTCAGAACACCGCCGAACACATTTATGGAGTGTACGTTTTCAGGATTATGATTTGTAATGTCAAAAGTGCTGGGATCAAAATTGCTGCCTGATAACGTTGAGACACCAGAAGCTGCTAGTATCGTACCCTGACCACTAAAGCCGGCCTGGAGTTCATAGTCTTCATTAACGTGGTTCAGAACAAGCGTACTAGATGGTGCCGCGAAAACTATTTTATCAGTTTCCAATCTACCCGCAGCAACTGGTTGTGATAAAAGCACATCACTAGTTACAGGATCTTCGATGAACCCTCCACCGATAATAAGCTCAGCACTTTGATTGTTATGGTATGTATTATTGGTACTTCCAAGATAAATCTCTTTAGCTCTTACAGTACCTCCATCAGAAACTTGGAGAACTCCGCTGCCTCCGTACTCGCCAATGGAGATGAACTCCCCAGCTTCCCAGATCGAACCATCTCCAGAAACTCTGACAGAACCTAGTCCTCCAGAAACGTCACCAATGTAGTTCATTAAACTAGTAACCCTACCACCATCTTCGATCAATAACGAACCATTCCCCTCACGACCGATGAAGAGAACTCCGGTATCCTCCCAGGTTGCTCCATCCCCCGAAACAGTGATTGCTCCCTCTGAACCTCGAAAATGTCCGAGAACACTACTGGTAGTCTTGAGATGACCTCCATCTTGAACGGTGACATAACCATTACTTACTGATCCGACCACCAACCCGTCAGTCCCTAGATCCCAAGGGCTTGGTCGTGTTGGGGTGAGACCTCCTACAATCTCATGAACGCCATGATCGATAATCATTGCACCACCAGCAAATGCAGAAGGGATGATTAGCATTGTGCCAGTTAATGCCGTTCCCATGCAAAGTGACTTTGTCAGATCGCTCAAATTCATTTTAATATCCAGAATCTCTAAAACGCAGCATTTTTAATATGAATGCCGCAAACAGATGTAACGCTCTGTCTAAACGAGTACTCAAAGAGTATTCTGAAATGAAGTGGGTGAAAAAAACGAAGAAAAGATGATTAAAATCAAGCTTGAAACATGAGAGCAAGTCATCAGATCGTTGTGCTGCAGGATTGACACGTATGAGAAAAAACGAGCTGCAGACAACTGCCAATGGGTGGTGTTATTTTCTGTATATTATCAACATATATTTTTAAAAACGATCAAATTCTTGTAGCCACGCCTCTTTAAATATTGACATTCAACCGTTCTAAATTCTGGTAATTGAGCTTTTTTCCGTAATGTCTACCAGTATTTTTAATCGTAAAATTTTCTACTATAACCAGAACGACTGGCCGCATGTTCATATACTAAGCATACAAGCGTATTTTACCTCAATTGAGGCAATAGTGCTTTGCCAGCTCCGTACTTGTTTGTGCTCGTATTCAATTGAACCCAAATAACCGGATTCGAACGAGGTAACCGTGTCAGAGAGCGATAAAACGTCAACACATTACTTTTCACTTCGCCGCAGGGATGCTCTTAAACTTGTTACAAGCTTTTTAGCTTGTTGTGCGTTGCCAGGGGCAGCCCATTCGCAACACCAAATGACTGCACATGACCGTTCAACACTTGCATCTTTCTTAAATGCCATTATTCCAGCTGACGAATTTGGCCCCTCAGCAACAGACCTTGATCTACATTATGAATTTCTAATAATCGCAGAAAGTAACTCTAAGTTTCGTGAAATAATGGTAAGTACTTGTAAGTGGCTAGGTGATCTCAAGCCAATGCCCTTTCTGAGTTTGCGTTCGGCACAGCAGCAACAGCTATTACATCAGTTAGCCCAAAGTGACCAACTACTCCCGCATGTGATTTTTTATGGTGTTGCACGAAACCTTGCGTATTACTTTTATTATGCAAATCCGCAGACCCGTGTTCACCTATCCATGTATGAAGCACCGCAACCGAGAGGCTATCCGCCGCCATGGACTTAAAGCAATCTTATGATGCAATCGTCATTGGCGCAGGTGCAGGTGGCGGGGCTGCTGCTTGGCGACTTGCACACCACGGCAAAACAGTGCTTCTGCTGGATGCTGGCCCTAGATTTAATCCGACTGCTGACTACAAACTTATGCAACCCGATTGGGAGCGCCATAACTTTCCAAGCAAAACAGGGAGTCGTGGGCAGGTATCCTTTGGGGATCTTGGACGCGTATCAGAGCAAAACAAACATCTTTTCAGTTGGAACACGGTAAAAGGCCGCCTCTCAGCCGGGAACACTCGCCGGCCACTTGGCCCCGGTTATGAACATGTACAGGGTATTGGAGGGAGTACACTACATTTTGTCGGTGAGGCACATAGATTGAACGCTCGTTCTTTTAATTTGGCTCGTGACTTTGGAGTTGGTGCTGATTGGCCTCTCACTTATGATGAGTTGGAGCCTTATTACGTCATTGCGGAAAAGGTACTTGGCGTAGCAGGTTCAGAAAACCAGAAGGAGTGTTGGAGGTCTTCAGCCTTCCCGTTACCTGCCCATCCTTTTAGCCCAGCTGCAACAAGGCTAGTGGAGGCAGGAGCTAAACTTGGCATGCGTTGGCAGGCCAATAGTCGAGCGGCTCTTTCAATCCCTTATGAGAACCGGCCACAATGTAACTATTGCGGAAATTGTAGCAGAGGATGTCCTCTCGGTGACAAAGGGTCTTCTGATGTCACATTCATTCGGCAAGCAGAGCAAAGCAATTGTGTTACCATTAAGCCCTTGAGCTGCGTCATTCGCATGGAAGCAGATGATACAGGACACATCAATACAATACGTTTTGCAAACAACGGCAAATATGAAGTAATTGAAGCAGGCTTAGTGGTGCTTGCTGCAGGTGCAGTCCAAACACCTCGTTTGTTGCTTCATTCGCAGCTTGCTAACTCTTCTGGTCAGGTTGGTAAAAACTTTATGGAACTCATTGCCTGGTCTGCTGCAGGGTTTGCAGAGGACATCGCGAACACGCATATGGGCTTGCCTGCTGATGCTATCTGCTGGGACTTTAATGCTCCTGATGCAATTCGTGATGTTATAGGTGGTTGCCGTTTTACCTCTTCTGTACAGGATCTGGGTTTAACTGGGCCGATAGCCTATATGCAGCATCTTATCTCAGGGCATAGCCACGAGGCTAAATCACAACTGCACAAGTACTTCGGAAAAGCCGTTGCAGTTTCTGCAATTGGTGAGAGCCTGCCCAATAGCGAAACTTTCATAGACCTTCATCCAAGTGAAACTGATCAAAATGGCATTCCAATACCACGCATCCATGCTAAGTTAGGAGAGAATGAAATAAAGCTGTTAAATTTCATGGCAAGTACGTGTCGTAGGCTGATCGCAAAGGCGGGTGTCAAACAACTGCGGTTAGAGCAAGGGACTTATGACTTCTTTTCTTCGACACATGTCTTTGGCACTTGTCGCATGGGGAGTGATCCGCTCAATTCTGTGGTGGATCAAAGTGGGCGTAGCCACGACCACCCCAACATGCTGATTACAGATTCTAGCATTTTTCCAAGTTCCGGTGGCGGTGAAGCCCCTTCACTTACCATTCAGGCGTTGGCAATTCGATCTGTCGACCAGTATTATTATAATCACGAGTAACGTTGTACTTAAAAAACAACTTGGCTTTGAGAGAGCTGGCCTATGTTTTTCAGCCAATAGAGTTAAGTGGATCTTGCTTCTGAAACTGGCATTATGCTGTGAACAGGAGAACACCTTAAGCAGGCGTCTCCCGTCGGAATCATAACCCGGTCCTTAAAGCAAGCCAATCGCCAACAGGCCCTGGACAGATGACGAGCGCAGAATCGTTTTAAAACACGCTCCTCCTCAAATGGTCCCTGCCCTTACCTTGATGATGTATACGGGGCTTGGCCCTCAAGACGCACTCACGCTTGCCAAGCAGCAATACCAAAATGGGTTCATCTCAACACGGCGCGCCAAAACAGGGGCTCCAGTCTTTTGGCCTGTCATTGCACCTTTGAAATCAACTCTTGATGATGCGCCAGATCACGAAGC
>NZ_LMCJ01000041.1:0-346 GCF_001623085.1 Pseudovibrio sp. W74 | reverse complement strand
ATCAAGAGACACAATATTGGTTTCGACCGGTGGTGGAGAGGCGACGCTGCGTGTCGCGTGACTGGAAAATCCTTTAGGGAAGGACGTGCCAGACAACGCATCAGTTAAAATTCCGCAGGTCTTGTTGAGTGCCTCTAGGCGGTCAGATAATGCATGGTGCAGAGTGAACAAAGCATCACGCTCGCAGCTGTTCTTCATCCGCTCGCTCAGCACCATATGCTGGATGTATGCAAGGTTCTGAAGATCAGAAACAACAACGTTTACTTCGTCAATTTCGTTTTGGAGAGTATTTGTGGCGCCACAGGCGCATGCAGTGTCGTCCATATTCAAAGCCTTCTTTTCTGGC
>NZ_LMCJ01000040.1:2112-25431 GCF_001623085.1 Pseudovibrio sp. W74 | reverse complement strand
CATTGCTACGAACTTTCTGCCGCGAAGATTAAGTCCTTGCATAAACGTGGGGTCAAGCAGAATAGTCGTGTGGCTGACCTTGTTTCAGCAGGCATACCACACGCTAACATCCCCAACCTGGCAGGTTTGGGAAACATTGCCCAGCTATTCAGCCAGATTCAACAATCCGGTTTTGTGTTTGATGATCTTGTCAGTAGTATTCAACATTGTGGTTTGCCTTCGTTTTAGGGTTGGTTTGCAACACCAATAAAACCGAGAACCACACTCTCTTGCAAGAGTTGCACCGCTGCTGATCCAGTTCTCTGGAAAAGCAGCGGTGTCAGATAAGTTGAGTCTTCTATACATACTCTGCGAAAGCCTACAATCGAGCAAGTTCAGCTTTTGATTGAACCATCCAAAGGTCCGCAGTTGGCCCTGATTACAGGCATGTTGCTGAGTGACCATACCTGACGTTCGACCTGAGACCGGACAGCCCCAGCCAGAGCGAGATCTAAACCTAGGATGGCCTTGTTGCACGGGTCGTGAATAGCTTAAAGCACGCCCAAACCCGTAAATTCAGGTCATGGGATTGCTTCGAACGCGGGCCTGCCGAGTTTGGTTATTGTGTTGAGAATGCTGACGCCAATCTCACGGCCCCAATAATGGGAACTCGCACAAGCCTCCATTGCAACAATACAGGGAGGCTGCTTGCCCAAAAACGGTAGCAACTGCTTGCGTGATAATTTCTTACGGAACGCAACTGACCCGTCACCTCGGGCCCCATGGAGTTGAAAAACACGCTTTGCAAGATCAATCCCAATGATGCTAACTTCTTCCATGGATGCTGCTCCCTTTGTTAGTAAGACCAAGTCTAACTATAATGGCACATTGCGATGCCGTCGGGGTGGGGCATCCAACCCATCAAGGTCGCTCACATGGAGAAGGCTCTGTCGCGGAATCTCCTATGACAAACTAAAAAGGACCTAGATTGACATGAAACTCTACAACTCTATGTCTGGAAACACCAAGCGTGTCCGCATTTTCATATCCGAAAAAGACATCAGTATTCCACGTGTCGAGCTTGAGCTTGGCAGCGGCACACGCACTCCTGAATATCGCAAGATAAATTCCCTGGGAGAGGTTCCTGCTCTTGAGCTGGATGATGGCCGTGTCATCACGGAAAGCCGGGCGATATGTCGGTTTCTTGATATTAAATTCCCCAAGATTCCGCTGATGGGTGTCAGCGCATTTGATCAAGGCAATATCGCGATGTGGAGCGAGCGCATCCACAGCCATATCTTCATGGCCTACGGCCTGATGGTTCGGCATACGATGGCTCTCTTCGCCGAGGTAGTAGATCAAGTGCCTGAATTTGCTGAGACCCAGCGTCAATCTATTCCCGCAAAGTGGATCTGGTTGAACGACGAGATGTCTGACCGACGGCCTTTTATTGCCGGCGATACCTTTAGCTTCGCCGATGTCGAAGGTATGACTGCGCTGATGCTCGCAGACGCTTTTAACATACCTATTCCCGGCGATTGCTCTCATGTATTGAGATGGGCTGACACCATGCGCAACAGACCGAGTTGGGAGGCTTGATAGATGGGGACCACCAAAAAGTGGCCTGGTTTGAGAAAAATGGAGGGACTTCGGGTTAGCGTGTCTCAACCCATGATAGAATTGCCCGAGTGTCCGCTTCTGGCCCTCGACGTTAGCAACGGCCTCTCACTTGCCGGAGTTTTCGCAGTGCATTGAACGTCAGCAAAGGTCCGCTAATCCCTCGTTAGTGTGAATCTTTATTACTCTCCAACAACATATGAACTATCAAAAACTCTCATTTCATGGGTGTTAGGCTGACAGAGAAAATATATTCAATCTCAAAGCTTTAGATGCGCCTAGAGATTACAAATTTTATTTTTCCTAACACCGCCAGCATTACAAACTATCTTATGCTGTCACAATTGAACAACGACGCGGCTGAGCGGATCATGAAACTCGTGGCTTTAGGAAGAAAAATTATCTCTTCCTGGGCCTAGATAGGGGCAGGGCTGCGGCAATCGCCTATACCTTCATACAAACCGCCAAGCTTAACAATGTTGACCCGCAGGCTTAGCTTACCTGGGTTCTTGTCCAAATCGCAGAGTACAAGATCACTCGTATCAATGACCTCATGCCGTGGTGTTACGCTTAAAAAGCTGTGTAACTAAAATTACCCAAGAAACTGGCTACCTTTGCCGGACGCTCATATTGAATTTAGATGCAGGAGCATATCAAACCTGCCTGAAAAACGACAGGTTTAGCCTAGTCACTCTCAGGCTAGTACGATTGAATTCAGAAATACTGGTTTGATATGCTTAGCATGCTAATAATTTGTGGTAGGGCGGCTACACGTGAGCAAAGTGTTTTTCTGGAGCCTCATGTCCATTCTTTGATTCTCGTTCTAACTTCTCGATCACAGTTGCTAAATCGTTGAGAAGCAGCTCTGCCATATCACGGCTGAAACCTTCCCTGAGAACAATCCTGAGAACGTGTATATCTTCAGCTCCCTCGGGCATTGCATATGCAGGAACTTGCCAGCCATGAACTCTCAGGTATTCGGAAACCGCGTACACCGTGTATTTGCTCGGATCTTTCATTTTGAATGCAAAGACCGGAATGGTACTTCCATCACTGAGTAATTCGAACTCACCCATTTGCGCGATGTTCTGGGACAGATAGCTGGCAATTGAACGTAAGTTCTCCATTATCCTTGTGTAGCCATCTCGACCTAACCGCAGAAAATTATAGTACTGGCCTACGATTTGATTACCTGGCCTAGAAAAGTTCAATGTGAAGGTCGGCATATCGCCGCCGAGGTAATCTACATGAAATACAAGATCATCAGGCAAATCGCTTTTGTCCCGCCAAACAACCCAGCCCACACCCGGATAAACTAAACCATATTTATGGCCTGATACATTGATCGATTTAACCAATGGCAAGCGGAAGTCCCATTCCAGTTCTGGCTGCAAAAACGGAGCAACAAATCCACCACTAGCGGCATCAATATGGAGAGGGACTTCAAAACCAGTCTGTTCATTGGAGTTTACCAAGGCATCGTGAACCTCTTTGATCGGTTCGTATTCGCCTGTATACGTCGTCCCCAAAATTGCAATAACACCAATGGTATTCTCATCAATTTTTGCAATGGTTTCGTCAGGATCGATCACATACCGATCGGACGCCATTGAAACAAATCTTGGCTCGACATCCCAATAACGACAGAATTTTTCCCAAACGACTTGTACATTTGTTCCAAGGATTAAGTTCGGTTTATCTGTGGGTTTACCTTTCCCTTTTTGTCGGTCTCTCCACTTCCACTTCAACGCCATGCCCGCCAACATGACAGCTTCACTCGAACCTATTGCTGACGAGCCAGTAAACCCATCAGGAGCATGAAAGAGGTTCGCGACAATCTTGATGCATCGCTCCTCAATCATTGCGGTGTTTGGGTATTCATCTTTGTCAATCAGGTTCTTATCAAAGGTTTCGGCCATCAGGCGCTCAGCCTGAGGCTCCATCCACGTTGTGACAAACGTTGCCATATTAAGCCGAGCATTGCCATCAAGCATGAGTTCATCATGAATGATGCGGTATGCGGTCTCAGCTTCCATCTGTTTATCAGGCAAACTAAATTTAGGGATGGGTTCGCGCATCACTCTCCCACCATAAGAGGGCATCAACATCGATGAATCTACATTAGTATTGGCCATATCTGGTTTGGTATTTCCCATTATTGGGGTCCTTTTAGCTGGTCGCTTTTATCAGTGACCAAAACGGTCGGCGAAACGAAAATAGTAAGACCGGAATAGCGACAACAAGTGCGAGACCTGCAAGCATCAAGAACTCAAAGGACTTGATGGAGAAAACACTATTAAGCGGAGGAATGAAGCCAATTGCAAAACATGCCACAGAGGCAGCTAAGCCAGTTCCAGCAACGAGCCACATACCTTTGTTCCCACCAGGAACACGATAAGCTCTCTCAACCTTCGGGTGTGTGTATCTCAAACGTATCGCTGCAGCGTACATCAGGATATACATCAGTGAGTATATGAGGACCGCGGCTGAGGTGAGTATCAAGAACGCTGTATTTACATCTTTGACAACAAGGAAGAACATGGCAATAAGCGAGATAAGTACGGCTTGTAAAATGAGGAGGTTTGTAGGTACGCCCTGGTGATTCACCTTTTGCGCCCAGAGAGGCAAATTTCCCGCTTGTCCGGCTGCTAAAAGCCCCTTCACAGGTCCCACAATCCAAGTGCTCACCTGTCCTGCAGCACCTAAAGCAACAAGAATTGCTAGTATCGGTATAAGCCACAGTAGGCCGAAATGCGTGAGTGAAGCAGAGAAGGCTTGCATTGCACCGTTGATTTGATCAATAGACTCCGCAGGTAACACCGAAGCGACAGTCAATCCACCCAACAGCGTTGTTACAAATCCAATCCCGGCGGCGCTGAAGATTGCGATGGGATAGACACGTCGTATATTCTTAACTTCTCAAGCATGGCTGGCTGATACTTCAACCCCAACAAAACCAAAGATAAAGCTCAAGAAGAGAACCAGATTCCCGGCCTCCAAAACTGATGGGACCAGATTTTTGGCAGACAATGTCGTATCTAGATGGAGCTCATTTCCAGAACTTACATAGATTGCGCCCAATGCAATCAGGAGAACAGAAGGCAATAATACTCCCGCAGAAACAGCGACTGAGCTTATTATGCCTGAGCCTTTACTGCCTCGGAAATTGACAAGGGTAGCAATCCAGTAAACAGACAAGATAATGAATACTATGAAGTACTTATTGGCACCGAGTTCTGGGTCAAAAGCATATGCAAGAGAAGCCGCTATGTAGGCTAGAATAGAAGTAATCCCAAAGATACTCTGGATCCATTGCATCCAGACAGCAACAAATCCCATACGTGTTCCAAACGCTTCTTCAACCCAGTGGTACACTCCGTTTTTTGGCCACCCTGTTGCAAGTTCGGCGGAAACAAGGGCCACAGGTATAAGATAAGCGAAAATAGTGATGAGGTTGAAGAGGATCATTTTCATCCCGGTTTCAGCCATCATTGGCATATTACGCAGTGTCATGAATAAAGCAGCAGTCGTCAAAGTAAGCGCAAGTGCACCTATTTGATGCTCACTTTTGGTACGTTGATTTCTCATATTTCAGGTGCTGTATCAGAGGGCAAAACACTAAGGAAATTGCATCTTTGAAAATTCTTCAAAGAGCAATTCCCTTACTTAGTTGGCACGAGTTCGCCAAAAATGAGACTGCATGGCAGCCTCTCATCAAAGCAAATTTAGTTCAGGTCTTCCACTTCTTCGAAGAGGAATTTTCCCTTGGCATCTTCGGAGGTGCAAATCTTTACGAGTTTGTCGCGATGCTCGACAAAAGTTTCAGCATCCCACACTGGTGCATTATCTTTGCTGGATAGGTAGCCATCAATCCAGAAAAGTGTAACAACCGCATCAGGTGCACTCATCTCCAAAAACTCACCACAAGTGAGTTTTGACATATCACGCTTTGATGTAGCAGCTTCATCTGCATAGACGCTGCTCCCACTGGCAAGCAATAATGCAAGTGTAATACCCAAAAATCGCATGAGCTAACGTTCCCTTTAGAGCTAATTATCTAATGTTTCTAATAGGTAGGTCGGTTTTCCAACCCACAGTCGAACCATTAACACCCCCGCTCATACGTTCGCTGTTAGCTGGCCAACAGCAAAGCTTATTAATGCTCAAAATTATCACTATTTAATTTGTTGTTTTCGCCTTAAATGGCGGATAACGAGACAATTGAATGCATATAGAATATGTTTTCAAAATTGCTTTTGCTGCATGTTGTCCATTTATGAAAAGGGGGAGGCAAAGTTGTCGCATTGGCACCTTGCAACGATTAACTGGCTCGACGCGCTGCCAGATGACACTCTTAAAAATATACGTTTAGCTTCAAGAACTCAGATGTTTTAGGACAAAGAAACGATCTTTTCTCCTATGATTGAACCTGACACCGTGTATTTGCTCGAAAAGGGCTTAACGAGGCTATACCGTTGTTCAGACTCTGGCGGCGAGTTCACTCTTGGCTTTGTTGAACCGGGAGAGGTTTTTGGTGAGCTATCCGCACTCAACAACGACCCTCGTGAAAGCTTTGCTGTAGCGATCGACCAATGTGGTGTTTTAAAACTTCCGAAGAGGGTTTTCATCGAACTAATGCAAACCGCACCAAGTTTTAGTTTTGCGATATCCAAACAAGTTGGAAAGCGCTTGCAACGGATTGAGACCAGAGCTGAAGATTTGATTTTTAAAAGTGCGACATCGCGCATGGCAAAAATGATAAGCCTGCTCGCAAGTGACCTAGGGCAGGAAAATAACAATCGCATCAACATCAATGTGCGTTTAACACAAGGTGAGATGGCAACCCTTGTCGGATGCTCAAGGCCAACCGTCAACCTCACTCTCAATGACTTTAAGAAGCAAGGCATCATTGAATTAGAAGACGGTTACCTTAGCATTATCAAACTCAAAAAGCTTAAAGACTTGGCCGACGCAGTCCCAGAGTATGCAGAGTGAATGAAGTCCCACTTATTAGAAAAGCTCTGACAAAACGAATGCGCTATACGAAAGCCTCCAACATAACTCAAAAATATTTGGTAGCCTGTTAACCAGCTAACAGACACAGCACGTCCATCTGCTCCATAGCTTGCTAGCAAACAGTACAGACTTGCACAATCGAACAAGCCCAATGATCGATGTTCAAGCCTGTTTTGCTTGTTTTTCAGACCGAAACAAGGTGATAAAAATGTCCGAATTGATTGTCATTGGCTATGATAATGAAGCAGAAGCAGAAAAAGCCCGTGAAGAACTGTTAGAGCTACAACACGAGTATATGGTTGAAATTGCAGATGCAGTTGTTGCGAAGGCAAACGAACATGGCAAAATAAAACTCATCCAGATGGTCAACATGTGGACTGCTGGAGCCGCAGGAGGTGCATTTTGGGGACTGCTGATTGGTCTAATCTTCATGAACCCGCTTCTAGGTGTCGTCGCAGGCGCATCAGCTGGCGCGCTTAGCGGAGCCCTCAGTGATTATGGCATCAACGACAAGTTCATGAAGGACGTCGCTTCTGTACTAAAACCAGGGCAGGCAGCTTTGTTTATGATGGTCCGCAAGGAAGTATCCGACAAAGTCATTGAAAAGCTTGGTCAACAGGGCGGTCATATCATCCGAACAAATCTTGATCGCTCCAAAGAAAGCTCCCTTCGTGAAGCCTTCGACGCAGCTCATTCTGAAGTTTTAAGTGTAAACTTATAGAATTCAAGAGATAGAGTCGGGTTACCAATGCCTTTGAGGTACTGCGTAGCCTGACCTTTATACGTTAAAGGACTTGAGTAATCACTTAGTGCGGTCGTCATCTTGCCCTGAGAAAACAGACAGACACTGCGGATATACAGCTTTAGTATGCGCTTCTAATCCGGGTACAACGCATGTAATGTTTCAATCCTCTTTTTCGGTAAAAGAAAATCCTGCACCGTAAACCAACTTCCCAGCTTGTCTTTCTGCGCAGGGCTGTACAAGTGGTGCCATGCTCACCTCATAGACCTTCGAATGTTTTCGCAAACCAACAAAGACATGAGCCTCTGACACCACTTCTACGCATATTAGTCGAGCATTAAGGCCAATCAATCACCAGAAAACCTAGCGACTTGAAAGGATAAATTGATCTAGTCACCATTTTTCAATGATGGTCTCATCGCTCCATGTGGTCAAAGGAGCTTCGGACCACGTGCCGTAGGCGGTGTTCGGGAAAACGATCCACTCTGCACCCCATTTAGCGGCATTCTCATCGACAAGAGATTTCTGGTGATCCAGAGGAGTTTTGCGGAAACCGCCGTCGAAGTCATGCAATGTATCCCCCAGCATCAGAACAATCTGGTGATCCTTCCGCACAATCTCACGTCGCTCCACTTTGGGTGGTCCAAGCAGAAGAACAGTCTCGGGGCTGATCTGTGGTAAACCCAGCTCATTCAATGTGGCCAGTGTGTAATCTTTCTGCTTGTCCGCACGGTCTGAAATATAGCGAATAGAAACCCCCAGTTCATCTGCGTAGTTTAAGAATTCCCTTGCTCCGGGGATCAATGTCGGCTTACCATCGCGCTCCCATGGGAGCCAAGTGTCCCATACATCATATGTATGGCAGTTCTTCAGGTCACGAGCCAACAGAGCACTATTATCAATCACAGTCTCATCCAGATCAGAAACAATAGCCAGTTTTGAAGGATCATCTGCCGCTTCGACTGCAGCTGCAAGTTTCTGCGTAGCAATGTTATAGGCTTGTCTCTGTAGTGCCCGAACTTCCGCTGATTGCTGCTGGAAACGCAAGCCCATGGTGAACTCCGCAACAGAACAGTCGTTTGAGGAAGCTTCTTGCGCGAAGCTCGCCTGAGCAAGTGAACCCAGGATCAAGCAGGCCAATACCGAAGTGGAGAGGAAACGTTGTTTCATGGGATTATTCTCTTTCATTGAGCTTTTGCTTTCATGGTTTTGTGAAATTTCACAAAACCATGGTCATGAGGCATACAAAACTCACAGCCGATCTTAAACCGTGTTAATAGTCTTATTGACATCGTCTATCGACAGACGGAAGTTTACTTGGTTTCTAGGTGGTCAGCATGACATGATGGGAACTGCGTATCTAGGAGTTCTGGTCACCGCTACGCTTCATAAGTTTTCGGCGGTTCGGCAAGTGGTGTTAGCGGAAAAATCATAGCAATGAGCTGTTAGCAAGAACGTTAGAATATTCGGGCAAGAGGGAGGGGGCTATTTTGAACCTCACATTAAGCGACACCCACTTCCAATAGAGAATGTTACACTCGCTCGTTAATGGCAGATAACAAGTTTCTAAAAACTCTTGAGAATTAAAAAACTGCCGATAGTTCTAATGTTGACAGCCTCGATGAAGTCAATGCTTTTTCCCGAGTTAATCTGAAAGAGTATCAGCAGGAGCTAAGATGGGTGAAATCCGGCTTTCAAATGCTCTCATTAGCTTACATGGAGTTCCCCATCGAAGCCTTATAGACATGAATAAGGGAGTGATTTGTCCCAAAATCCTCCGACAGGAGTGATAAATGAGGCAGAACGGCACGCTACATGAATGGCTATTTAGAGAATTACAAACCCTTCATGAAGATAGCTGAAGACGCTTCTATGAAGGCTGCCTCAACTCTTGATAGAAACATGCGAAGGTCCGATATTGGCCCGAAATCCTAGCCATTCCTGACGCGTCGCGCGTGACCATTTGCGGACATTCGCAGGTGTCCGACGTATTCTCAGCTAATGCGAGGTTTCAACTGTAGGTCGGTGTTTTTAGGCTCAAAAATGGAGGAAGTAAACAAAGCCTCCTTAGTTGATCGAGTAGCCTGAATGAATTTCCCTCTCGGGCTCTCACAGAACCGGACGTGAACCTCTCAGCTCATAGCTTACAGCAATAGGGCCATCAAATTCTTTTTGTTGCAGCGATCTATTGAGCCACTTACAAGCCGCCGTTGTATCACTAGAAGGCATAATGAATATGAGACGAGCTGTATGAAATAAGCGCTGGCAAATAAGGTGAGACCACCTACCAATTACATTAAATCGCAGTGCCTAATCTAAAATTGCGAGCAAATGATATGTAGGTTGAGGGATCTGTATGCTTCGATAACTATTGTCGATAAAAACATACAAGCAATTTTGGATCTTCAAGTATTATATCTAGATAGTGAAGCAATTATATCTCAACACCTGAGGTGTGTGAAGTAATGATAACGAATGCCCGATTGCTTCCAGCCAAGTTGTTCAAATTTGAACAAGTAAACCTTTATTTTCCACTTTGGCACGCGAAGTTCGGCTGTGTAGTCGTGCATAGGCTAAACGCATCAGCGTGAGCATGTTGTATGAGTTGGTAATAATTAGCCATGCAGCCGGCTAACTCAAATGGCCTCACAGCAAATTACATCATGTCCGTGGACATTATCGAAAGGACAAACCATGGTTTTACGTATAAACGATACAATTCCCGATTTGACGGTGACGACTGATCAGGGAAAACTCAACCTGCACAACTGGGTTGGCGACAGTTGGGCGATAATTTTCTCGCACCCTAAAGACTTTACACCCGTTTGCACAACTGAATTTGGTGCTGTTGCAAGACTGGCGAAGGAATGGGAAGCTAGAAACACCAAGGTATTGGGTATCTCGGTAGATGGTGTTGAAGACCATAAAAAGTGGAAAGGTGACATTGAAGCCGTTGGCGGGGCCAGGCCAGAGTTTGCAATTGTTGCTGATGACGATTTAGAGATGGCAAAAGCATTTGACATGCTGCCAGCGGAATATGTGATGCCAGACGGTCGGACGCCAGCAGACTCTGCCACAGTACGTTCAGTGTTTATCATTGGACCTGACAAGCAGGTGAAACTTATGATGACCTATCCGATGTCTGTTGGTCGTAATTTTTCCGAAATATTGCGTGCTTTGGATGGCCTGCAAATGTCTGCCAAAGGCGTTGCTACCCCAGCTGATTGGCAGGTAGGACAAGATGTGATTGTACCGCCAGCGGTTAGCACGGAGGATGCTCAAACGAAATTCGGTGTGGTGAATACCATTTTGCCGTATTTGCGCACTGTCCATGCGCCACGTTAGCCTCATTTGTCTGATCATGTTTTACTAAGCTAAGCGATTATGAACCTCGGAAGAAATATTTACCGAGGTTCTTCTCTACTTATTTCTTAGTGTATGATTATTCCAAATTTTATTCTGGTCCTAGAACACACTGAAATTGGCCGTTCTCTAAGATCAACTCAGTTTGGATGTCATTTCTCTTGAATATAATCTTGGCGCAGACGCGCTATATCTAGGATCTCGGTCTTTTAATCTCGAAAATCGACGATATTACACGGAAGCTGCAATATCAGAAAATCTCCCAGTTTTTAGGGCATATGAGCAAACGGTTTGCGACGGTTTGGCCGCTATGTCTATTTCTAACAGTTTCAAAATGTGGTCAAATTGGCAGCTTCACAAGCCTACACACTTCTGTTTAAAGCGCAGCCTCCTGTGGCGTTTTCTGTTTGGGGCTCGCGATCATTAGCATCACAAAGATTGCTCAATGATAACTGTATTGGCTTAAGAGTATTCGTAGCTCTGACAGGCGGCAGGTTAGCTTACTTCCAAATGACCTGCGTCGAATGTCTTTGTACTGCTTCTCAGCGGTATTGCTGACAGGCCTTACAATTTGCCTGGTTACTCTCTCCTGCACAAAAGATGATCTACTCACTTGGCCTTGATGACAAACACAGTGGCCTAGTCAAACACAAACAGGTGGTCGTTCTTCCGGCACTGCCATCAGTAAATCATGCGGCACATACAGCTTCTTATGCACAGTTTATCCTACATTTCAGCCACTGAAGTGTCCTCCAACAGAGCCTGTGTTCCTCCTCCTTCACCTCATAGCTAATAGCAATAAGGCCTTCAATTTCTTTCTGTTGTGAAAGTCCAGAGTCTAATCCATTTCTGCAAATGAAATTGCCGAAAAGTTGGATCCTAGAGGAAGGGTGAGCAATGCAGCTTTCAGATTACAATACTCAAATTAGGAACCTATCTCAGACCTTTACCTGGGCAATTCTGGTTTTGGGTGCTTTTCAATTTCTGCTCGGGATTGGGGTTTTAGGACAGAGGGCAACGGAGATCGATGCGGCGGGCTACACGCGCTTCCATGCATATTGGGGGATGGGACTTTTGATCGCCATTCTTGGAAAGCTTATTCTACTTTACTTTGTAGAAAAGCGCAGGCTTCTTAAGAAATCGCACCATTGGTTTTTTCGCCTATCAATCACAGTGCTATTTGCTCTCCTTGTAATTTTGCCTCTCGTTGGTGGAGTGAGATTGCTGGTAAATGAAAGGCCTAGCAGCTCTTTGGGACTTACTGTGGCGAGTTGGGTGCATGGGGAAAGCGTAAATTTTCTAGCGGAGTTGCACACTACACTGGCTTATGCGCTTGGGTGTGCCACAATTGTCTACGGCCTGAGCTGTGCGGCAAACTACATTCACTCTGTAAACAGAGAACTGTCCCACATTGTTATAGAGGATCCATATACTTAGAGGAGGAGCTCCGCAATAAATCTACGCCGGAAACTCTATCAAGTTTCATTCAACGAAGGGCAACTGTTACTCCATTCGAAAAACACTATATCTCCGATTGAGTTCCAAGCAGTGTCACTGGCGACCCTTGCATTTTGCCAATTGCTCACTCCCGCTCAAAACGCTGACCCACTCGCTTCGTTTATGACAACCTTCGCCGCCTCTAAGACGTTATGCAGCTCGTGCAGTCTTGTATCCAAGATTTGCTCAACATTTTGGCCACTGATGTACCTCGTAAAAGAGACCGCATTCCTCCTCCTCTGCCTCATCGCTAATAGCGATAAAGCCTTCAATTTCTTTCTATTGTGAAGGTTTAGGAGCCTAAGTATTTTCAGCCGATGAAGTAATTGAAAAGTCTACCAAAGATGGGCCGAGCCGGATGAAATGAGCGACAGCACATAGCAAGAGACCATCTCTAATCTGATGCAGTTGCTCATTTTTTCTCTCCACCACTTCAATCCGAATGAGTGGCAGAGACCGTTACGCATGAGCGCGTTGCCCACAAAAAGTGTTCATCCGAACCGGAAGCACTTCGCAGGTACCATTTTGCGCCTTTTCGAGAAGCCATACCAAAAGCTGACGAGTGTTCCTGAACAAGCACCGACAAACTCCACGTCATTTCACGTCAAAACGGTCAGGTCTTGAAGTGTGATGAGTACATCAAAGAATTAGAACTAAGAGTTCCGATAACCACATGACTACGCCCCCGACAACAGTATGTTACAAGCACTTTCTGAACCGTCTGAAGTGCGGTGGACGCATGACCAAAATGGCCGGTGTTACAGCAAGTCGAGCGCCCTATGTTGCAGCTGCGGTAATTGTATCAGGGCCTTTGGTGTTGTCCGGAGCAACAGGCGCCCTTGGGCAGGCTTGGGAAGGTAACCACTCGACCGACTGGTTTACTGAGGATAACTGGTCTAGTGATATTATCCCGAATAGTACACATTATGTTACCATTGATACCACAGCACCCAACCCGACCACTGTAACGAATAAAACCACCAACGGAACGGCAGAGGCGCAACGTCTATATGTCGGCGTCGACGGCGATGGCACTCTGACGGTGTCCGATGGTGGCGCGGTGAGTAATACGCACGGCTATATCGGCCAAAACAGTGGCTCAACCGGCACAGTTGAGGTGACCGGCATCGGGTCAACCTGGGACAATTCGGTGGATCTGAGTATCGGTCACTATGGTAACGGCACTCTGACGGTATCCGATGGCGGCACAGTGAGAAGCGCGTTCGGTTATGTCGGTTATCAAAGTGACTCGACTGGCAGTGTTGAAGTGATCGGCACTGGGTCAATCTGGAGCAATTCGAACAGCATTCGTATCGGCGAAAGCGGAGATGGCACACTGTCGGTATCTGATGGCGGCGCGGTGAGTAGCTCGAACGGTTACATCGGCGGCGACAGTGACATAACCGGCGGAGTTGAGGTGAGCGGCACCGGATCAGCCTGGGACATCTCGAGCGGCCTGTTTGTCGGCGAACAAGGCGATGGTACTCTGACGGTATCCGATGGCGGCGCGGTGAACAATCAGTACGGCATTATTGGCGGCGGCAGTGGCTCAACCGGCACAATTGAGGTGACAGGGACCGGATCAACCTGGGACAATTCGGGCAACCTGCATGTCGGCGCCGCCGGCGATGGCACTCTAACGGTATCCGATGGTGGCACGGTGAGTAATACAAACGGCATTATCGGTCATGGTATTGGCTCAATCGGCACAGTTGAGGTGACCGACACCGGGTCAACCTGGGAGAATTCGGGCAATCTGTTTGTCGGCCTCGGCGGCGAAGGCACTCTGACGATTTCCAAAGATGCAACAGTTAGTGTGTCTGGAGCAACTAAGCTGGGCGCTCATTCAACTGGTTCTGGCGTTTTGAACATTGGTGCGGGCAGCGGTGAAACGGCTGCTGCAGCCGGGACGCTTGATTCCGCAGCGGTTGAATTTGGTGATGGTACCGGGGTGATCAACTTCAATCACACAGATAGTGACTACACCTTTTCTGCGGATGTCAGCGGGAATGGCAGTGTCAATCAACTTTCCGGCACCACAATTTTGACAGGAACTAACACTTACACGGGCGACACTATAGTTTCCGGCGGTACCCTGGAGTTGCGCGGCGGGAGTGTTTTGACCGACACTCAAGCGCTGAGGGTCGGCTATGCCGGTACCGGCGCATTAACCATTGGAGAGGGCAGTGAGGTTAATAGTGGATTTCTGAATATTGGCCGCGTGTCGGGCAGCGTGACAGTGACGGGTTCAGGGGCTTCGTTAGATGTTGCAACTAACTCTACAGTTGGTGTGTATGGGACCGGAACGCTGACCATCTCCGATGGCGGCAGGGTTACCAATGGTCTGAGCAGTGTTATCGGTGGGGCTGACGCCACAGGTGCCGTGACTGTGACGAATGACGGATCCGTCTGGGAGGCCGGAACTCTCTTCGTCGGCCAGTATGGTGCCGGCTCCCTAAAAATAGAGAATGGCGGCAGGGTCACTTCTGGTCTCGCCAACATTGGCTTTGACAGTGCCAGCTTCAGTGGGACCAGTTCGGGTATTGTTACAGTGACGGGCGGAGGCTCCGTTTGGGAGAGCAGTAATCGTATAATCGTTGGAGATAGAGCGCCCGGGACGCTGACGATCGCAGATGGCGCCATCGTGGATGTAGATGGTGATGTCGAGCTGGCCGTCGACACTGTTTCACAAGGCACACTCAATATTGGTGCTGCTGCTGGCGAAACTGCGCAAGCAGCAGGCGTTCTGGAGGCCGCAGCGGTTGAATTTGGTTACGGTGCCGGGGTGATCAACTTCAACCACACGGATACCGACTACACGTTCTCGACTGCCGTTAACGGGAATGGCAGTGTTAATCAGCTTGCTGGCACCACCATCCTGACCGGCATCAACACCTATACCGGCGGCACCACCGTTTCGGGAGGAAGGCTGGTTGTTAATGGCTCCATTGGTGATGTTACAGTCAACGGCGGTAGCCTTGGTGGGTCAGGCACGATTGGCGGATCGGTGTCCGTTGCAAGCGGAACGATTGCAGCGGGTAACAGTCCGGGTAGGCTGACGATTGGCGGTGACCTTAATCTGACCTCCGCATCCGTTCTGGATTTTGAGCTTGGATCTCCGTCTGGCACAGCGGGTGTAGACAGTGACCTCATCACTGTTGGCGGTGATCTGACGCTGGATGGATCGCTCAATGTCACTGATGCAGGTGGCTTTGACGCCGGGGTCTATAACCTGATCACCTATGGTGGCAGCTTGACCGATAACGGTCTGGTGGTGGGCACCGCGCCCACGGGCTTGCTTTACAACGTGCAGACAGCAACAGCCGGACAGGTCAATCTTCTGGTGAACCCGGACCAGCTGAGCTTCTGGAACGGAGCGGTGACAAGTGCTGATGGAGCCGTTCATGGTGGTTCTGGCACCTGGAGCACTGCGGGAACCAACTGGACCGATGCCACTGGCTCAGCAAGCGCACCTTATCAACCGGACAGCACACTGATTTTCCAGGGAACAACGGGCATAGTCACAGTGGATAGTGCTGGAGTTTCAATTTCCAAAGGCATGCAGTTTGCCTCCGATGGTTACAGCATAACTGGAGGTGATATCATCATAAGTGCTGGCGCTGATACCGTTTCATTCAGGGTTGGGGACGGAACCAGCTCGGGCACCGGTTTGACCTCAACCATTACCTCCAACCTGACCGGGACTGGATCACTGGACAAAACTGGTCTTGGAACACTCGTCCTGACGGGTGACAGCTCCTATAGTGGCGACACCACTGTTTCAGAAGGAGCGCTGGAGTTCAGGGATGGCGCCACTCTGGCCGGTCGAACTATTAGCGTTGGTGGACCTGAAACAGCGTCTCTGACCGTTGTTGATGGCAGCGATGTGTCCGCCAGTCTTTCAACCTTTCTCGGGAAAAGCTCAGGTTCTTATGGGGCTGCAACAGTGACAGGGCCTTCTTCGCGCCTGCAAACTACCAACGGCTTTTATGTCGGGCGCTTTGGAAACGGAACCCTGAATATCTTGGAGGGCGGTTTAGTTTCCGGCATGCATGGCCAGATTGGCACTTTTGCAGGCTCTACCGGAACAGTGGAGGTAATCGGAGAAGGGTCGCATTGGAAGAACGATTTCGGGTTGGATGCAAGCGGGACTAGCCTTTACGTGGGACGTTATGGGGTCGGAACTCTAACCATTAGCGAAGGTGGTCGGGTGACCAGTAAAAAAGGGGGGATCGGTTCTGAAGCTGGTTCTTCGGGGGACGTAGTCGTGACCGGAGTTGGTTCTCTCTGGGAAAACAGCCACTATATGAACATCGGATTGCTCGGAAACGGTACCCTAACGATCTCAGATGGTGGCGTGGTTGATGTGGAGAACAGCGTTTATCTGGGCAGGGTGACAGGTTCTCATGGCACGCTCAATATTGGGGCTGCCGCTGGCGACACCGCGCAGGCCGCAGGCAGTCTGGATGCCACAGCAGTTAAATTTGGTGACGGTACCGGGGTAATCAACTTCAACCACACGGATAGTGACTACACCTTCTCCGCAGATATTAGCGGGACTGGCAGTGTCAATCAGCTTGCAGGCACCACTATCCTAACCGGCACCAACACCTATACCGGCGACACCATTGTTTCCGGTGGCGAGCTGGTTGTTAATGGCACCATTGGCGATGTTACGGTCAATGGCGGCACCCTTGGTGGCTCGGGGACTGTAGGGGCTGTTGCTTTCCAATCAGGTGCTGTAGTCGCACCGGGAAACTCCGTTGGGACTCTGAATGCGACTTCTCTTGTTTTCAATAGTGGATCAACCTTTGACGTTGAATTGAACGATGGGGGCAACGTGGCAGGCATCAACAACGATCTGCTGGCCGCCAGCGGTACTGTGACGATCAATGGTGGTACGGTGCATGTGAAGCCGGAAAACGGAACCGACGATGGCTCAACCTACACTACAAATACGGTCTATACGATTATGAGCGCTGTAGGGGGCGTCTCCGGAACGTTTGATTCACCCGCACCAACAGATGACTTCGCATTCCTTGATTTTGTTCTCTCTTATGATGCCAACAACGTTTATCTGAGTTCCCAATTAGTATCTAGCTCGTTCTGCATGCCCGGGATGAGTGCTAATCAGTGCGCTGCGGGTGAGGGTGCATTCTCACTTGGCATCGGAGACTTGTTCAATTCAGTCTTGAACCTTTCCAATGCGGATGCAGCAGGAGCACTCGATCAGCTTTCAGGCGAAGCTCATGCCTCAATAAAAACAGCGCTGATTGAAGATAGCCGTTTTGCCCGCGAGGCAGCCCTCAATCGTGTGCGTGCTGCAATGGATTCCGTTGCAGCGGATGGACAAGAGCAAGTAGAAAAGCGCGTTGGCGAAAGCCTCACGTTCTGGGGGCAAGGTTTTGGGTCCTGGGGACGCTGGAGTGGAAACAGCAATGCCGCAAGGCTTGATCGGTCAATCGGCGGTTTCCTTCTAGGTGGAGATGTCCAGATTGGTGAAAGTTCCCGCTTTGGCTTTTTCGGTGGCTACGACAACAGCAGTTTCGAAGTGAATGGCAGAACGTCCTCAGCGACAGCAGATACGCTGCATCTTGGTGCTTATGGTGGCACAGAGTTTGGGCCTCTGGGGGTGCGCGCAGGTGGTAGCTATGCATGGCATGATATCGACACGACCCGTTCGGTCGCCTTCACTGGCTTTACTGAGAACCTGTCAGGGTCCTATACGGCGCACACTGCGCAGATCTTTGGTGAAGCAGGGTACCGTTTTGATTTTGCAGCAACCAGTTTGGAGCCTTTTGCCAGTATATCCTACGTCCAGTTGTCCAGCGATGGGTACTCCGAAACCGGTGGCTCTGCTGCGCTGAAGGCTGATCGCCAGACAATGGACAGCACCTTCACCAGTATCGGGCTGCGGGCAGAGACACGGGCGAACCTTGGTCAATTCACCGCGAAGTTATCAGCACAAGCTGCCTGGCAGCATGCGTTTGGCGATGTAACACCTGTTGTCAATCATGCCTTTGCCGGAGGCGATGACTTCTCCGTTGCCAGTATCCCGATTGCCAGAGATGCCCTCCTGCTGAATCTGGGAGCATCGGTGGATTTGGGACATAGCACGACCTTGGGTCTGGCATACGATGGCCAGTTCGGTTCCAGCTTCACTGATCAGGGACTCAAAGCGAACATTGCTCTGAAGTTCTGACCATTCTCCTGCCTGAGCAAGGCCAACTACCCCACATAAACCTGCCCGCCACCTGAAAACTTAGGTGGTGGGCAAGTGCTCTCCAATCATCAAAAATTCATATGCGCCATCTCTGTTAATTTGCCCCCATCCTGAGCACGGCCTTTTTCATTAGTACCGTGAACTTTGTCTAGGAAATGAAAGCAGTCTCGGGAACTCTGACAGCCTGCCATCCAGGCCGCTTCAACCATTGATAGAACAGCTCGAATGGCCGCATTTGGCCCTGATTACAGGCATGTTGCTGAGTGACCTTACCTGCCACTCGATCTGACTAAGCAAACTCACCCGTCGGAGTAAGACACAACTTCAAGTCGATCTCATTCAATTTATGCTGAAGAAAGTATATTTTCTCATCAGAGCATATTCAAATTACACATTTACGCGCACCTGATTAATTCGCCCTCTTGCTAAGTACTACATAAATTTAGTTATTATGAATAATGCCATATTAGCGCGAAATATATTGATGAATAGCAGGCATCAAATGTAAAATCAGCAGAAGGATAGTTGATTTACATCAAGTTAGTCTACTGAATGTCGTGCTTTATTTTCATAGCAACTTCCTTTTATTAGCAAAATAAGTGAAAGAGAGGAATACAGTTATGGATATACGCGAGCTTAATAAAACTAGCTTGACGCCTTTAAGTAACATGGGTGTCATTGAGAAGTACTTTGCCGCAGTGAAGGAAATGGATGCTCATGCAGTGAAGGGTGAAAAGTTTAATACTGACACCATTATGGAGCTGTGGCACTCAGGCGGAACGCTTTCCATTCACGGCAAAGAGTCGATCGGCGAAAAAAGCTATACGAAACGTGATGAAATCGCAGGGTTCTACCAAAACCGCGCCAGGGGCGTGGATGGCATGTTGGCAACCAACTTGTCTAAGGTAAATGTAGCCAACGCCAAGAATGATGAGCACATCGTTGTAAGTGGCCTGCGCTACATCATCAACAAAAAGGGAGAAGGCCTTCAGGCGCCCTTTACCCATAACTTCCGCCTCCAGGATGGCCGTATCAGCTCCCTCGATATTCATGTGGGAACGCCAGGTAAAACTGAAATAGCTCCTTTCGGTGCACTATCAATCGACGATCTTGGATCTCTCTCTGCCATGGCGTGGATGGTTGCCTAATCTGCCAAACCTATCTTTAAAAATTGGTTGAGGACAACGGCGTTTCGGCGCCGTTGCACCCCTTAATTGAGGTGTCGCGATGAAGCTATCTTCCCCTCTTTATGTTGTTTGGGAAACAACACTGGATTGCAATGCCCGCTGCGTGCATTGCTATTCCGACGCTTTGTTTGGCAGAGGGCCTGACTATTGGCCTCTTGAGGATGCACTGGAGTTGATTGATCAGCTTGCAGAGGCCGGTGTCTTCATTCTTGCGCTTTCTGGTGGTGAGGTGCTGTTACGTTCGGATTGGGAGCAACTGATAGACCATGCTACCTCCCTAGGTATGCGGGTTACGTTTGCGACCAATGGAATATTGGTAACTCCGGAGGTCGCAAGACGACTGAAGGAGCTCGGGGTTTCTAATGTGAGCGTCAGTTTGGATGGTGCGACAGCCGAAACTCATGATGCAATCCGCGGGCTGTCGGGTATTTTTGACAAGGCCTGTACAGCAGCACAATACCTGACTGAGGCTGGTGTGCGGGTAACCATAAATTACACCCCAATGAAACCCAACTTGGGCGAGGCTCAGGATATGATTGCGCTGGCGCATCGCCTTGGCGCGGAAAAAATCAACCTCACGGAGTATGTTTATACCACACGGGGTGGTGTTGACCTGATGCCCTCTCCTCAAGAGCTTGGTACGCTTTTGGAGGCTTGGATCAAGGCTGGTGAGACGTGGAAAGGTAAGCTGGAAATCGACTGGCACGATTGCCGGGTTGGTTTGCTGCTCCCAGAAGCTGAAGCAGACCCCTACAAGGGGTGTGGGGCTGGATATACCCACTGCCGCATAACCGTAGACCAAGATGTAACCCCTTGCGTTGTTCTGCCTGTTGCTGTTGGTAACCTCAAGGAACAGAGCTTTGCGGAAATCTGGCGCAGCGCGCCCGAACTTCACAAGATCCGCTCCCGGGATAACATCAGCTCAGGCAACTGTTCTGTGTGTGAGCACAAGGCGAAATGTGGAGGGTGCCGCGCAGCCAGTTATGCTTGGTACGGTGATGTTTATGCTGGCGACCCAACCTGTTGGATCAAACCCGATATGCCAGAGTTCGGCTCCGGTACCAGTTGTAAAAGGGAGGCAAGAGGTTGAGCGAGCATTTTACAACAGTGTGCCACACCGAGGGCGTGCGCTGCCGAACCGAGGAGGAAGGCAACTTTCTGCTCTATCACCCCAAAACCGACCAGCTTCACATTGTCACCAGCAGCGGTAAGGCGATCTTTGATCAGTGTGATGGCAAGGAAATCGATGAAGTTGTTCATCTGGGTGGTAAACTGCTCTTGCAGGAAAGCGATATGGAGGAAGAAGTGCTGAGAGGCTCAGTCCTTTCCTTTTTACAAGAGCTGAACAAGCGTAATCTCATTGAGTTCGGGTGAGGCTATGGGGCAGCGTGATCGGGTTTTATTTATCCAGCCACCAACCTCCTTTAATCAAACCTCGCCGTGTCTGGATGATAAGCAATTTGGGCTTGGCTTGCTGGCCAATGCCGCATGGTTGGAAGCGCACGAGTTCGAGGTGCGTGGCCTGCACGTGCCCTTAGCGCTGCATTATGGGTTTGAGGAGGAGGACGTGAAAGCATTCATCCTCAAAGAGGACCCAATAGTTATCGCTATTGGTCTCAACTGGGTTCATTTCAGCTCTGGCGCACTTGAGGTAGCCCGTCTTGTAAAGGCTTTGCTGCCTCATGTCTTGGTCTATATTGGCGGACAACACGCCACGATGTTTGCTGAAGACATTGCCAGTGCCAATGCACCTTATGTGGATGGGGTCATCAAGGGTGAGGCCGAACATGCGCTGCTTTCTATTTGCCAGCAGGTCGCTCGATCTGGAAGGGTCACTGAAGACGTGCCGGGACTGGTGACAAGCACAGGAGATAGCGGGCCACCACTGGTGCTGGAAGAAATGGACGATTTTCCTGTTTATCGCTACTCGGTGCTCAAACCCCGCTCACTTCGACCGGACGCGGGTGCAATCTCTACCACACGCGGCGCATGTCCATTCAAATGCGCCTGGTGTGTGGAACCCGTCATTGGCCGCCTTCAGGGTCGGCGTAAGCTGATGTTTCATTCCGCAAGACGTATCGTAGACCAGATTGCAGCGCTGATGAGCGAAGGCATTACGCGCTTTACCATTCAAGACAATTTTTTTGTAGGCGGGAATGTCAAACTCATTGAGCTGAGTGAGGAATTAGTCCGGCGCGATATTCGCCCCGCTCACCTCAACATCTTTGCCCATCCGGAAAGTTATGGATATGAGGGCTATGCTGCCCTTGCTGCATGTTGTGAACTGGCCAGCGTGGATTTTGGCGTCGAAACCGGATCTTACGACGTGGCGCGGATCAACAACCGCCATCTCGACCGCGAAGAGGTGGTGCTCAGTATTTCCGAGGCGGTGCAGGCGAATGTCGAGCCGTTTACATGGTGGATGGCTGGCCTTCCCGGTGAGGATGAAGCTGCGCTATGCGATACAGAGCAGCTGATCCTTGAAACCATGAAGGTCGGCGGCATTCCGCGCTGGGTAAGCCCGATGATCCTGTTTCCGCACACGCCTATTCATGAGGATCCCGCCCGCTTTGGCGTAGAGCCACGCTTTAGGGGCTTTGAGGATTATTCGAAGTTCTCTCAGGCGACGCTGACAGAGGCTGTTTTATTTTCAGACACCATCACTCACAAAAGCATCGGCTCCAGTTATGAAGATATTTGCAATGCCTCGCAGCGGCTACGCAAGTTTATCGCTCAAAATCTGCATCTTGTTGAAGAGTTTTATGAAACCAGCGGCATGCAACCGGATTTGAAGTCTGTTGAAAGCCGTATCCTGCAATCCTTTTTCTGAGAGGTGGTCATGTTCAGACCCTCCTATCCTTTGCACGTGGTTTTCATTTTAAGCAATCATTGCAACCTGTCCTGCATTCACTGTTCCTCCAATGCGGACAAAGCGGGCGATAAGGGCTATTCCACCAGCCGCGCAAAAGAGATTTTGCAGCAAATGAATGATGTTGGCGTTGTGGATGTTGCATTTTCCGGCGGAGAACCACTGCTGCGCCGGGACCTACCAGAACTGGTGACGTATGCCCGCAGCCTGAACATGACTGTAGGCACAAGTACCAACGGATATCCTTTGACGGAAAAAGCGGTCGAAAAATTGAAACAAGCCGATCTCTCAAGGTTACAGGTGAGCATTGACGGCACCCAAGAGGTACATAATGTCATCCGTGGACCCGGCTCTTTTCAAAAGGCGTTAGAGGCGGTTGAAATCTCGCTGGAGGCAGGGTTGAAAACCCACGTCTGCTTCACGGCCATGCGCCGCAACGCGCATCTATTGCCGGATATGCTAGAGCTTTGTGCGCAACTCGGGGTTGATGGGTTCAACCTCTCCCAGTTCATACCCACCGGACGCGGTGCATTGAGCGACGGGTTGGAACCTGATACAGCGCGCGCCTTATTGCAGACATGGCTGGTAGCCAAGGCCGATTACCCCGATATGTATCTGTCCGCTCATTCCTCAGGATTGGCTTCACTCGCACCCGGTACTGATGCGTGCCGGGGAGGCTGTCAGGCCGGGATCAGCATTGCATGCGTCACCGCTGAGGGTGATGTGACACCTTGTGTTATGTTCCCGTTGTCATTGGGAAACCTGAAGGATGCCCCCTTTGGCGAGATCTGGTCAAACTCCCCTCACATCAAGGCACTGCACCAAC
>NZ_LMCJ01000040.1:0-2039 GCF_001623085.1 Pseudovibrio sp. W74 | reverse complement strand
GGCAATGCGGCGGGTGCAGAGCCGCCGCTTGGGCGGTGGACCAAGATATGATGGCAGAGGACCCTTACTGCTGGCTCATACATGATAGACTGAGCGCCTGAGCTTCTTAATAAAATCAAACTCACGACAGAAAAGGTAAATGCCATGCCACACATCGTTGTTTATTCACCGCGCCTTCCCAGAGAGAAAAAGGTTGCTTGTGTCGCCGCACTGACAAATGCTTTTGAAGAAAGTACTGGGCTAGACGCCAACCTCCTGACCATCCATATCGAAGAGCATTCCTACGACAACATCGGGGTCGGCGGTAAACTGCTGACAGATGCCTATCCGGAGATTGCCGAGCGTGAAAAACAGTTCCAGGAAACGGATCAGTAGCTTGATAATCCACCTTGAGGGTAAGGGAAGCTAAGGGCGTATGAAAATAACATAAAGCGCTTTACAAGGAATATGGGTGCCACGAAGTAAAAAATTGGATTGCATGGATATAGTCACGCTCTCATGGTCAGTTCCTGTGTAGTCTGACCAACACCGGCCATTCAGCCTGCTGTTGGAGACAGCCAAGCAGCCCGATGTTTCAACTCTAGGTTATTCTGGTTCGACTTACTATAGAGAGAGGAAAGCTAGATTTTTCCGTTGAATTTCCTCTCTAGCTAGCCGACCCCAATTAACCGAATGACTTCTCTACAGGAGGAGCAAATTTAGATCGTTGACACCAGTTTCAAAGGTTGGCCCAACTTTCATTGCGATTTTGGCCTGCAAATAGAGCACGACAGGCCCGACTAAAAGCTGGACTGAAAACACTCATATGAGATTCTCCTTTTAAGATTTTGTGGTTCAATCTTAGCCCAGAAATTGAGCGGGAATCCATCTGGTCCACCAGTTTAACGAGATTGGATACCATTTTAGCATGTGCGTCAGCAGCTTCCTCAAGCTCACCTACGGCCATGAATATATCCATTTTGACATTCTGCCTTTTCGTACTCGTTTGCTCTTCTAGCGCAATGAGAAAGCTATCAGCCCACCAGATGGCTGGGCTAATAGCCACATATCGTTGAAATGCTTCTGGCTGAGTAAAGGCCGTATTGAGTACGAATAGCCCTCCCATGGAAATACCCGTTAGCGTGGTTTGGGTCAGATCTAAATCGAAACGACTAGCAAGCCATGGAGATAGTTCCTCTAGAACAAAAGCTAAGAAGGAAGTTGCGCCACCTGCCTGAATTTCATCTTGCCAAGTAAACGGTGCTGGTGCGCGGCGCATCATGGCTTCAAATCGCTTGTCTTCACATGGGGAAAGATCACGTGTGCGAATTGCTAGGTGTTCTGCTTTTTCACCTCTCCCAGAAACATCATACCCGATGCCAACAATGCAGTGTGGTGGAGGCCCATCTGGCTCCATTGCCAGCGAGTTCAGTAAAGTCGACGCAGCACCAAAGCATATGTTGCCATCGGTCACGAACATTACTGGCACAGGACCATTATTAAAAAACATCGGATTTGGCATCGCGACGTCAATAATAAAATATGCACTAACATTCTCAGACCAAATTCTGAAACGGTTTGACCCTAGAATTGGTGTCGGACCAAGATCAGTAAAATTGTTAGTACAGCTGCTCATATGGTATCTCCTTGCTAGAGATAGCAATACTAAGGTTTTGCCTTGCCCACCATTCTTGATTTGCAAATGTTTCGCACTATATATTAATGGGTACAAAGAGTTGCCGTCATTTACCCTGAATAACTTCGGTAAAGCGGCGCGTAAACAGTGCATTCTCCGTTATGCAGATACGACAGATAGTAACACCTCCACTGGAAGTGCTCGAGCAGATGACGGAATTACCAGATGTAATTCCGTCATCTGCTCAGCAAGACTTGTTTGACCATTAGCCGCCATTCGCGTTATCTCTGAGTAACCAAGGGCATAGCGAAATTTCAACTCTAAGTCGCTTAGAACAAATGCTCCGTTCATGTCTCACAAAACGGACCGTTGCTTACTAAAAGGGTGAGGTGCTTACCTTCAATGGTAACTGAGATCTGATAGC
>NZ_LMCJ01000039.1:57817-69651 GCF_001623085.1 Pseudovibrio sp. W74 | reverse complement strand
GACACCACCGGCACACTAGGCGCTGTAACTGTCAATGACGATGGTACATTCTCTTATGATCCTAAAAATCTAGTTGGTTCTCTTGGCTTTGGAGAAACAACAACGGATACATTTACTTACACGGTTACCGACAGTGCTGGAGCGAGCGCAATCGAAACTGCCAGTGTAACCATTATTGGAGAGAGCGAAATACTTTCAGGGAGTACCGGAGACGACATTTATTCAATCACGGCCGACAGTGGATCGACGATGATAGACTACACCACTGAAGTTGATAGCGGTGGCTATGATACGATTGTCTTCGAGGATCTAACTCTTTCTGATCTCACAATCACAACAATCGAACACGACGACGAAAACGGTACGGCACTCAAAATTTCTTGGAATGCGGAGAATGGCCACCCTGCCGGCCAGCTACAGATTGCCAATATGGGCGAACATATCGAACGCTTCGAGTTTGCCGATGGATCTGTTGTTAGCGAGATTAATCCCACACAATGGAATAATTCGAGATTGTATCTGAATGGGACTGATGAAGGTGATGTCATTAATGGCAGCGCAAAGTCAGATTTGATCCGTGGTAGCGGTGGTGATGACATTTTAGATGCAAGAGGCCACTCTGGCCATAAACAGCTACTGGAGGGTGCGGCAGGTAATGATACTTACTATTATGGTACGGAAGCTGGTCGAGTACGCATAAATCACAATGCTGAACGAGAAGGTTGGGGAACTGATAAAGCCATCTTCAAGGATCTTGTCCTATCAGACTTCACATTCAGCACATTTGTCGAGTCTGACCACAATATGGATGAACATGATACATTGTTGATGCGTTGGTCAAAGAACAGTTTGTCTGGATCTATTGAGTTTTATGACATGGGCCGGCACATTGAAAGGTTTGAGTTTGCTGATGGTACAATCCTCAGCAGTATTGAAGTGCTCGGCGATGGCCGGCTGAAGCTCAAAGGCTCAGAGACCACCGCAAACAACATTGTTGGAACAGAGGGCAGTGATTTCATTGAAGGTGGAACTGGCAATGATACTCTGAATGCGGGTGGTGCTAATGGAAACAGCAGGCAATTCCTGAGTGGATTCCTTGGTGATGACACCTATATTTATGGAAAACAAAGCGGCATTACACATATTACTCTTCATGGAGAGTGGGCTGAAAGTGGCACGGACACCGTAGTTTTTGAAGATTTGTCCCTATCAGACTTAATGGCCTCCATTTACGAGCTATCTGATGGAAATCAAGCGCTCAGACTGTCATGGTCAATGGGAGACGAAAGCGGAGCTATAATACTTAGCGATATGGGCGCACATATTGAACGTTTCGAATTCTCAGATGGCACGTTACTTAGCGGTATTGAAGTGCTTGAAGATGGTCGAGTGATGTTAACTGGCACAGATGCAGACGATCGAATTTCTGCAAGTGTTAATGATGACGTTTCTGTGGGAGGGGAAGGTAATGATACCTTTGTCTTCAACAATACGACCTTCGGAAATGATGTAATCACCGACTTCATAGCTGGGGCTGGGTCAGATGACGCCATAAGCTTTAGTGTTGATGTTTTTGCCAGCTTGGAGGCTGTTCTGGCAGCCGCAAGTGATAATGGGACTGATACTGTAATCTTGTTGGATGGAGACAATAGCATAACGTTGAACGGTGTTCTCGTTGAGGAGCTTCATTCAGATGACTTCCAGTTTATCTGATAACAACGCATAAACATGACGCCCGTATTATAAAATACGGGCGTCATGTTTTTCACGCTTCAAGATTAAACTTTTCTACTGCCAACAAATCCTTTGAAGAGAGCAAATTGCTGAACTGGCCCATGGATGCGGTTATTGGCTGAAAGCTTAAGCGGATAAGAGCTTATTACCTCCCTTGACAACCTTCCCATCCTCCGTCAACCTGTCCACGCTCGCTTTAAAGTGGTGAGCCGGGTTTAGCAGCCTGTACTGTGTAAGGCGTCACCGCGCCAAAAGACCGTTCTTTTCGAGCGCGTTTTTTGTTGCGCCTATGGTCAGGCGTTATGGGAGGCTTCGGCCTGCCGGTTTCCTTACACACCGGTCTGCTAACCCGTGGCGTCTGGCCGCCATTTTAGCAGGTGATGGTCAGACTAAATCCAAGTGTAGGGAATTAGTCATGACAGAAATTTCCCGGAATACCTCACTTCAAGCCCTTTCCTCCAGCCATTCGGCTCTGCAAAGCCTCGCAGCCCGCATTGAGGGGCTGTTTCAAGCTCTGGGGCATGTCTCCAACGAAGTCTCCAGCCCAAGCCCATTGTGGAATGCAGCCGTTGCCTTGCAGGATGAACTCTCCGAGCGCCATGGCGATCTCATCAAGGAGCTGGATGTCATGGAGCGCAAAATCAGCTCTTTGAACCGGGGAGGGCAGGCATGAGCGCGCTCACCATCTTCGACTTTGAAGAGCACCCCGTCCGCACATTGTCGGTAGATGGCCTGTTCTGGTTCATCGCCAAAGATGTCTGCACCGTATTGGATATCAAGAACAGTCGCGATGCTGTCGCCAAACTTGACAGAGATGAACAGGGTGTCGTTTCAACCGACACCCTTGGTGGCCAGCAAAAAGTAACAGCGGTGAATGAGAGCGGTCTCTACTCGCTCATTTTCAGCTCACGCAAGTCATCGGCCAAAAAGTTCAAAAAATGGGTGACAGCAGAAGTGCTGCCCGCTCTGCGCCAGTCCGGCACCTACTCCATGGGCCCCACACCCCAAAAGCAGGAGGACGCAAAGCAGGTTCTGCTGGTCAACGAAATGAACGCCCGCGCCAATCTCCTCAAAGAAGCGCGCTACATCTATGGCCGTGAGGCCGCCATGGCCCTGTGGGACAGGCTCGGCCTGCCAGAGATCGCAGGAGAGGGCGTCAACGAAGTCGCCGGCACCGCCGCCGATGATCCCGATGGCTGCCTGACCCACCTGATCAACTTCACCTGCGGCAAAAACCTCTCCGTCCGCATCGCCCTGGCCTTCGCCCTGGCAGATGACATTGGCGCCCGCCGCATGGAGCAACTGGGCATCAAACTGCGCCCCCACGCCTACCCCGACGGCGTCGCCATCGCCTACGATCACGACTACCTGTGGGAGGTCTTCCGCCTCACCCAATGGCACGGCAACTGGAAACTAGCCTTGCAAAAACTCCCCGCCGCCTGCCAATCCCAAAACGCCATCATGATCGACGGCAAGCAACGAAGGGCAGTAGTACTGCCCCTCGCGCTGGTGGAGAGTTATGTGGGGTAGGAGCTGACGTAAAAGGGGCAGGGCTTTTTGAGTCCTGCCTTCTCAGTTGGGCGATGGGTCTCTCATGAAAAAGGCGACAATCTGAGTTGCAGGAAACACTTCATTCCGTAAACAAGTTTCGATGAAGCGACCTTCAAAATCTCGATAGCTCTCTCTCGGGCTAAAAGCTAAGTGAGCACCTCTTAGATAGGACATGATTGAGAACACCTCAATTAATTCTTCCTGCTCCGCTTCAAAAGGTACATCTGGATATCGAAACTTCAAAACCCAACCAACATAATCAGTGCAAGGGCGATTAGCGATATCATTTAGGTTCGCGGAGAAAGCAGGATTTGAACACATTAATGCTAAGCACAACGATACTCTTATTAACATTAAGTCACGTGCTCCAAAGTTGCGTTGAAGTTCTACAAGTTAAAAGCTCTTGTAGTTCGACTTCTGTGCCGCTTTTTTAGTTGCGGTACAATATTAGTCTTTAAATTGCGGAGATATATGAGATGCGTTCCAAATCATATCCTTTGGAGGGTATCGGTCTTTGTATTGTGCCGGAGTATTGTAGCCAAGTTTCGGAATGCTCCAACAAGTGAGGTATCCTTCTCCAGCACCAATGATCTTGTCGGAACTATACCCCTGATAACCACTCTCATATATGGCTGTGCTATACCCGCTGCGTCGCCCTTCGACAGAGAATTTCACGGCTTCCATTACCGATCCAGAGTGGTTTTCAATAGTAATTTCTAATGGAAATTTTTGAGAGCATGATGTCTTATTGTAAGAAACTGAAAGCTTGACGCTCTCTTTTTTTCGCTGTGCTAGAAAGTCCTTGATGAAAAAATAGCCACCGCCGATAGCGGTTGAGACTGTTATGAACAACAGTAATAAAAGGCTTTTTCTTGGATACTTAAAAAGAAGAAAAACGAAAATACCAATTCCAATAATCCATTCCATGGTTGTCTTCCTGATTGCGAAATTGGTCTCAATTGCTTTCAGTTGCAAATGTTATGCATTCTATAAAATTCAATTATTTCCAAATTGCAGACTTGTGGCTCTATGTGAAAACTACCTATTTGCGTTCTGTTCCAGCCTAGGTGTGTCTTGAGTTATTGTAGCAGCTTACCGAGCCAATCCCAATCCTCATATCTGTCTGTACTGCTTTGAATGTGAGCATAACGCTTCAGTGAGGTCCAGCTCCTGTGGCCAGAAACAGCTGCGACATGAGGGATCGTTAGGCCGCTTTCAAACAAGATCGAAATGCCCTCGTGCCTGAGATCGTGAAAGTGCAGATCCTCAATGCCAAGCAGCTTGCAGGCTCTCGTGAAGGTCGTTGAGATGGTTCTCGGGTTGTAAGGGAAAATCTTCTCTTCAACTTCATCTTGATTTTCAAGGAAAGAGATTGCCCGGTCTGGCAGGTCAACCAGAACATCGTTTCCGATCTTCTCACCAGGGTGCTTCATGTCTCTCACCCAGATGCGTTTGTGATCTTTGTCGAAGTCAGCCCACGTTAGTCTGCAAATCTCATCAAGACGGCGCGTAGAAAAAAGAGCAAACGGGATAATCTGCTGCATAGGAGTGCTGCCGGGATATTTTGTCTGGCTCAGGCAAAAGTGCTTTAGCAGCTTGTCCAGCTCCTCCAGTGACGGTCGGCGCTCTCGCTGTTTGGACTTTGACGTGATGCCAAGGCGCTTGCACACAATGTGAGCGTCTTCCATGACTTGCTTGTCGAGAGGGAAGCCCCATGCAGCACGTGCAATGGAAAACACCGCTGAAAGATGGGAGAGATAATTGCCGACTGTTTGCGGCTGGACGTTTTGAGAAAGCTGTTTTGCAAACTCAACGATGTGCTCGGACCGGATCTCAGTGCAGTCCAGGTCTGCGATCGCATGTTGCTCTCGAATAGTCTCCAGAACCTGAGACTTAGTCCGCCCAATGTTTTTGTTGTGATCTTCGATATATCGCTTTATTACCTCCCCTAAAGTCTTCGAGGGTTTTTGGGCTTGTTCTAGCCCACCTGGAAGCGATAATTCGGTCTCTCGTTTGTTGAGCCATGCTTGGGCTGCCCTCTTGCGGGAGAAGACCTTGCTTTCTCGATGGACAATTTTGCCTTTTCGCTTGATGAGTATCTGCGCGCAATGTGAGATACTGCCATCTTTGCGTGGTTTTGAGACTATAGTGCCCATCGGTACGAACCGCCCTTTTCGAGTACGAATTATTCGTACCAGAAGGGACGCGATAGTCAATAACGGACAGAAACGGTACGAATTCGATAGAGTTCTAGGAATGCTAAATGATTGAAAAAACAAAAAAACTCTATGATATCAATCAGTCTGTCTTTGCAGTCGCGCCGATGCTTGACTGGACGGACAGGCATTGCCGTGCGTTTCATCGTGTTCTTTCAAAGAACTCGCTGCTCTATACTGAGATGGTTACCACTGGCGCCTTGATCCATGGCGATAGGGACCGTCATCTTCGGTTTTCTAAAGATGAGCAGCCGGTTGCTTGCCAGTTGGGGGGCTCTGATCCCAAAGCGCTGGCCGAGTGCGCCAAGATGGTGGAAGACTGGGGCTATGATGAGGTCAACCTCAACGTGGGCTGCCCGTCTGACCGGGTACAGTCCGGCAAGTTTGGTGCCTGCCTCATGCTGGAACCTGAACTGGTGGCGGAAGGCATTGCTGCCATGAAGGATGTAGTGTCCATTCCCGTCACCACCAAATGCCGCATTGGGGTGGATGATCAGGAACCGGAGGAAGCGCTGAATGCGCTGGCAGATAAAGTCATCGCAGCTGGCACAGACGCACTGTGGGTGCATGCCCGCAAGGCCTGGCTGAAAGGCCTGAGCCCAAAGGAAAACCGCGATGTGCCGCCGCTGGATTACGACCTTGTCTACCGCCTGAAGCACCGCCTGCAGAACGTGTTTATCGGCGTCAACGGCGGTGTAGCCACATTGGAAGAGACCTCAGCGCATTTGGAAAAGCTGGACGGTGTTATGATGGGCCGCGCAGCCTATCAAAACCCAATGCTGCTGGCTGAAGTGGACCGCGTGGTCTACGGAAAAGACACTGCCGCAATCTCTCCTGTTGAGGCGATGGACCTTTACCGCAGTTACATTGAGGATGAACTGACCGCTGGCACAAAGCTGGCGTCAATCACCCGCCATATTTTAGGAACATACCAAGGCGTTCCCGGTGCCCGTCATTTCCGCCGTATCATGACAGTGGATGCAAACAAGACAGGCGCTGGCATTGAGGTGCTGGAAGATGCACTGACCGCCGTATCACACCATCAAAGTGTAATGCGTGAAGCACGTGAGCAAAAAGAGGCCGCGCTGATTTAGAGCGCACTCCCGAAAAGTGGTTACCGGTTTTCGGACAAGAGTGCGCGTATAAAAATTCGTTTGGAATTGAGGAGGGGGCAGCATGGACATGATTACAGCGTCTATGCTGGGTTTCGGAGCGGCATTGGTTGCCTCCGGCGCACTAGCAGGTTTTCTGGCAGGATTGTTTGGTATCGGAGGCGGCGCAATCCTTGTGCCGGTTCTCGTGACCATTTTAACAGAAGTGGGCGTTGATCCTGACGTCGTTGTTCACATCTCGGTGGCATCCTCTCTGGGAGTGATCGTACCAACGTCTCTACGGTCGTTTTTCGCGCATAAAAAGAAGGGTGCTGTGGATCTGTCCTTGCTGAAAAGCTGGATCATTCCGGTGCCTATTGGCGTGCTGCTGGCATCTTATGTTGCCGCGCTCGTTTCAGGGGATACGCTCAAGGGCATCTTTGCTGTGATCGCGTTCGTGGTCGCCATGCGCATGCTGTTCAACCGTGAAAGCTGGAAGTTGGGCAACGATATTCCGGGCAATCCGGTGCGTGCGCTCATTGGCGTGCTGATCGGCTTCTTCTCAACGCTCATGGGCATTGGTGGAGGCGTTATGAATAACACCTTCATGACCTTGTTTGGCCGTCCGATCCATCAGGCTGTTGCAACATCCTCCGGTGTTGGAGTGCTGATTTCCATTCCGGCTGTCTTTGGCATGGTCGCCGCAGGTTGGGGGGCTCCCAATCTTCCACCGTTCTCTGTTGGCTACATCAATCTGCTGGCCGTGGCGCTGATCATTCCAATCACAATCTATGTGGCTCCACTGGGCGCGCACTTCGCGCACAATCTGCCAAAGCGCAAGCTGGAAGTCGCGTTCGGTGTCTTCCTGCTCATCGCTTGCGCCCGGTTCACCTTCAGCCTGCTGTAAGCCAGCCCCTCATAGAAACAAGAAAAGCCGCCGACAGTGATGTCAGCGGCTTTCTTTTATCTGACATCAGATGATTGTTTAGCGAGCCTTCAGGATCAGCTGATTGCCTTCCACGCGCCAACTGGCAAACGTGTTCAGGGCGCTCATGCCCAACAAGCTGGTGGAGAGCATCTCCTCCTGCGCCACAAAGGCAGGCACATCGTTTAGGTCCCAGTCTCCAATCTGCATGTCCTGCAAGCGCACACGGGCCACAAAACCCATGCCGTTGGCAGTCGAAACCGGTGTCGTGAAGGACAGGTTCTGTGTATCGATGCCAACCCGGCGGGCATCGCCATAAGACAGGGTGATATGGGAGGCACCTGTATCCACCAGCATATCGACAGAGGTGCCATCCACCTGCGCATCAATGAAAAACTGATGGTTGATGCCGCGAGAAATCACCAGTTCGCCGCTTGCTGTTTGCGAGATGGAGCCGGGGAACAGCTCGGACATCACACGGTCACGAACGGTCATCAACTCATAGCGGTACGAGTAGCCGATAATCAGCAGCAGAGCCAAACCACCCCAGAAGACGACTGCGCCAAAAACTTCGCGGAATTTTGGACGGCGGATCAGCACGCCCATCCCAATCACAATCCCCATGGCGAGCAGGGCAACGAGGCGCGGCCCGTCCTCCTGAAATTTGTCGCCCAAAAACTCAGGTGTTCCAAGGTAACCAGTCGCAACGCCAATCACCATTGCGCCAATAAGGATGACAAGGCCTATCGTCCAGCGCATTGCACATCCTCCTGTGTTACCGCGAGAAATCTGGCTTTCCGGGCAGGGAGCTTTGCCAGCACATCATGTTGAGCTTGTGCGGAGAGGGAACCCCATCCGGAAATCTCACTCAAAAGGCGCCAACAGCTCACGCACATTGTCCGGTCTTCATCCAGCTTACACAGTTTTAAACAAGGGCTGGCGGGTGGTTCTAAAGTGACTGACAAAATAAATTCCTACAAAATCGCTGGGGCTCCAACGCGCGTCTTAAGGGCGCGTTGAAACTGATCCGGGTGTGCTCACCACAATCTTGGCTGTGTGGCCAAGGAACTCGGTAAAGCTGCGTCCGGCATTGCCAAGGCGCCCGCCAATACCTTGTTTGTTTCTGTTCTGCTTGCCCTGTTCAAGCGCTTTGACGAGTTGAGGGCCAAACTGAGCAAGCTGCGCATACTTGTCATGGTTGATCGAATCTTGTGACTCAACCTCTGTCAGATCAATAACAACAATGCCAAGTTTGGTCAGCCTTTCATCGTCTTCCACATCACCAACACGCGCTTTACCGCCCGCAAGCCTGCGAGAGAAGCGCAGTGCCCGGTCATCACGCGAGACCAGAACGAAAACAGGGTTTGCTCTGTACCCAAGAGAGGTAATCATTGTTTCGAAAACATCAATATCGATGTCAGGAGAGGCCATGACAACGGTGACTTTTTTATTCTTCAAAAGCCCTTTGCCCTGAAGCTCCATTTGCCTCAAGGTCTCCAGAAGCAGCAGGTTTCCAAGAGAATGAGCCACAATCGTGATACGCTGCGCATTGGAATTGGTCAGATCAATGAGGACTTTCTCCAGTCCATCTCGCGCAATGGCAACACTGTTGGTGTCATAAATATAGTCTGTGAGATAACCCGCTGAGGCCCAGGTGAACAAAATGGGCAAGCGGTTTGCTTTTGCATCAGCTGCCATCTGCGCCAGTCTGAAAACACCTTCAGAAAAGCGGGTGTTGTACCCATGAATAAACAGCACAGCCTCACGCTCTTTCCCGGAGCGCGTTGCAAGCTCGCGGTTTATCTCTTTCTGAAAGGCGGCATTGCCATCAATGTAAGAGGCTTGGCGCACCACAAAATCAGTGTTCGGGTCGCCCGGAGAGGAAGACGGCCATGCAATCCGGCCCGGTTTATGGGTTGGCGGAATGGAGATGGTTGCCGACCCAAAGTCCACGCCTTCAGAGCGTTCTGAAGAGTAAAGTTGGTGAGGAACGTCAGAGCGTGCGCGTGTGGTGGCGATGAGCATGCTGACTTCTCTGGTTCCCGGCGCTTCCTCTAAAGAAACACGCAAGGCATCTGGTCCGGGCCGGGAGGCACAACCAGCAAGGACGGCAGCAGCCAGTGCAACAGTGGCAGCGCGTTTTAATGCAGACAGCGTGCAAGCAAAAGAAAGCTTCATGATTTCTCCGGGCCCGTAAGGTTCAATCAGTAAGACAAACGTGTTCTGGGCAATCAATGCGCGTAGAATAAAGCTAAAATGCTAGCAAAAGATTGCACAATGATGGTTTCTTAAAAGCGCTGCCCCGGTTTTCTGGCAAGGACACGCAGCAGGCTCTAAAGAGCAAGGACGCCCAGCAGGAAGCCCAGTGAACCAACTTGTTGCGCAGCCCCCAAAACATCACCAGTGATGCCCTTGATTTTTGCCAGAGACAGTTTTGCCAAGGCACCGACCACCACAAAGCTGAATGCTGCCCCAAACGCCACCTGCCAGAAGCTGAGGTAGAACAAGCTTATGATCAGCAGTGGCAAGGCAAAGCCCGCAGCCCAGGAGACAGCACTGTTCTGGGGGATGCCAAAGCGGGTGGATAGCCCACCATGATAAGCAGGTGGCATCGTGTTCCAGATCCAGTTCATCCCAACCCGGCCAGTTGTTTCCGCGGCCAGATAGCCAAGCGCCGCGCCCATGCCGCCAAACCTCTCCAGCAATATGGAAAGCAGCAGCCAGCGCAGGCTCAGGGAAAGAACCAGCGCCACAGTGCCAAAAGCCCCGATACGGCTGTCTTTCATGATCTCAAGCCGCCTCTCAGCCGTATGCCCCCCAAAGAACCCGTCAACCACATCAGAAAGGCCGTCTTCATGCAGACAGCCCTGCACAGCCGCCGCCACAGCAACCGCAAGCAGCGCAATAATGGCAGGCGACAGAGCACTTTGGGAGAGTATGAGCAACACCAGCATGCTTGGCAGTGAAATGACAACACCCGCCAGCGGAATGCTGCGTGCGCGCATACGAAAATCCGGTGCTGTGTTCAGGTCATCCCAGCTCCCAAGTTTCGGCAGGGGAATGCGGGAGAAGAAGCGCACCAGTTCCGCCACCTCGGCTAAAATGGAGGAAGGTGTGGGAAGAGAATCTTCTGAATGTTTGTCGTCGGACATGATGGGTTCTCACAGAAATGAAACAGGCATGAAATACCGCTGGATTCAGTTAGAACAACAATTTGTAGTTTGCAAAGCCGTGGAAACCACAAATAGTTGATAAGTCTCATTTGTATTCTGCCTCCAGTGGCTTATAGATCTGCGCAAACAACAAGGCGCAAAAATTCATTTTGCGGGTCAACTAATGTGCATCTCCGAAAAGTGGAAACCGGTTTTCGGATCAAAGGTGCGCGGAAACAAAAGCTAAAGCAGTTCAACTGATCTAACCTGAATGAGAACTGCTTTAAGTTCGGAGAAGCGTATGTCTCTTGCAACGTCTGCACTGCCATTCGATGATATCAGAAACCTGGTGGGCGCAATGCCTGGTCCAAGCCTTGAAGCAATTGAGGCGGTGAAGAAACGCGATGCGCAGTTGACGAAGCCTCAAGGCTCTTTGGGCCGTCTGGAAGAGTTGGTGGAATGGCTGGCAGCCTGGCAGGGCATGCCAATGCCAAAAGTCACCCGCCCACTGGTTGCTGTGTTTGCCGCAAACCATGGCGTTGCTGACAAAGGCGTTTCTGCTTTCCCGAAAGAAGTGACCGCACAGATGGTCTCCAACTTTGCAGCGGGCGGCGCAGCCGTAAACCAGCTTTGCATTGCGTATGACCTTGGCCTCAAAGTGTTTGAACTGGCGCTCGAAATGCCAACCCCGGACATCTCTGAGGAAGACGCCTTTGAAGAATCCGAGTGCGCAGCAACCATGGCCTTCGGCATGGAAGCGATCTCCGGTGGGACGGATCTGCTCTGCCTTGGCGAAATGGGCATCGCAAACACCACTGTAGCTGCTGCCATCTTCTACGCGCTGTTCGGCGGCACTGCAGAAGAGTGGGTTGGCCCGGGCACTGGTGTTCAGGGTGATGCGCTGAAAAACAAGATTGCTGTTGTTGAGCAAGCTGTGCAGCGGATCGGCGGACCGGGCAAAGTTGAGCCTCTGGAAGTTCTGCGCCGGATCGGTGGCCGCGAAATCGCAGCAATGGCGGGTGTTATTCTTGCAGCGCGCATGCAGCAGGTTCCTGTCGTTGTTGATGGCTTCGTCACCTCCGCCGCAGCTGCCATTCTTTACAAGATGGACAAGACTGCGCTGGAGCACTGTGTGTTCTCTCATGCCTCCGCAGAGCCTGCACAC
>NZ_LMCJ01000039.1:1536-57788 GCF_001623085.1 Pseudovibrio sp. W74 | reverse complement strand
CCGCGCCCTGACGCAGATGGGCGGCAAGCCTCTTCTGGATCTGGGCATGCGTTTGGGTGAAGGCTCCGGTGCAGCCATCGCAGCTGGCATCATCAAAGCAGCAGCAGCAACGCATGCAGGCATGGCGACCTTCGCTGATGCAGGCGTTGCAGCTCAGGACTAATTTGAGAATAGCCCCTCCGCCGAGGAGGGGAATAAATTGAAAAAAAAGGCCGCCTCACTCAGACGAGTTGAGGCGGCCTTTTTCAATTTCAGCAAATAACGCAGGAAAAACGCTTTCCTTTCAAACCAACGCACATAGCAACGCAAACGTGGGTTTGATGAGCTGCGCTAATCGACAAAGCGCCACGTATCCGCGCCATCAAAGTGGCGCACACGGATGTCTTTCACATCCTCAGCAGGCACCAGCCGTGTGTTCACCGCCATTTTATCCCCGTCAGGATCAACCGGCGCCCAGTGCGTGGTGTTCCCGCACGTTTTGCAGGTATGGAACTCAAGGCCCTTGTCGCCCCACAAATACGTAAAGGTCGCGTACGGCTCTTTCTCAATACTCACGTTCTTGGGTGAACCATGCGCCCAGATGGTGCCGTAGCGACGACAGGCAGAGCAATTACACTCCGTCAGCCACTCTGGTTTTTCACGAAATTCAAACTTAACTGCACCGCAATGGCATGAGCCACGTAACATGTGTTTCTCCCCGTAAATGAATAAGTAAATGAATAGAAGCGTCGATCCTTAAACCCAAAGCAAAGCAGGGTGCAGGATCACGATGAAAAGGGAATGGGTTTAATCCAGAAACTGCCCCGTATCAGCACTGTCAAAATGTCGGATAGGGATGTCTTTCACATCCTCAGCAGGCACCAGCCGTGTGTTGACTGCCATACGGTCATAATCCTCGTCCAGATCGGACCAGTGAGTGGTGTTTCCGCAGGTTTTACAGGTATGGAACGCGATCATCTTATCACCCCAAATATAGGTGAATGTCGCATCAGGAGCTTTTTCAATGCTCACATTCCTGGGTGATCCGTGCGCCCAAACAGTGCCGTAACGACGACAGGCAGAGCAATTGCACTCTGTCAGCCATTCTGGATTTTCACGAAATTCAAATTGAACTGCACCGCAATGGCATGAACCACGAAGCATACATCCCCCCAATATGCGCACCTAGAACAAATTAGGAACGTATACCCTTAGCCTGCACGAAGCAAGGGCTCTCTATCCTTGCGTGTACTCGGGTCTGGAGTGGGGATCGGGTCGATATGGCTCAGCACGCGCTTGGCTGGCAGCGAGATTGTCGCCTGCGTTCCTTCACGCAATTTGGAGGCCAGCTTGAACTCGCCCTCATGCATATGCGCCAGCGCTTGCACAATGGAAAGGCCAAGGCCGGTGCCTTGCTCCGCATCCTGAATGGCCTGCGTGCCCTGACCAAAAGCCTGCAGCACCACAGGGATCTCTTCCTCAGGAATACCAGTACCTGTATCGCTTACACTGATGTACTGACCGCCTGAATTGTCGATGCCCACATGAATTGAGATTTCTCCCTCAGGAGGCGTAAACTTCACGGCATTGGTCAAAAGGTTCAGCACCATTTGGCGCAGGGCTTTTTCATCGGCCCAGACTTTGCTCAGACCACTCTCGTAGATCTCATGAATCTCGATGTTCTTCGCCGCTGCCCGCATATGCATCATGTGCTTGCAGGCCGCTGCCACGTCACGCAGACAGACTGGTTCCTCCTGCAACTCATAGCGGCCTGCCTCAATGCGCGACAGGTCCAGAATCTCATTGATCAGATTGAGCAGATGCTCACCAGACTGATTGATATCCTTGGAGTAATCCAGATAGGTTTTATTATGCATCTGGCCAAGAACTTCGTCCTTCATCACCTCAGAGAACCCGAGAATCGCATTCAGAGGTGTGCGTAATTCGTGACTCATTGTCGCAAGAAAACGTGTTTTAGCCAGGTTCGCTTCCTCAGCACGCCGCCGCGCTTCCTGAGAAATTGCATTCACCTGTTCCATCTCGGAGATCAGATGGTCCTTCTCTGCACGGTATTCCAGCAAGGTCAAAGCAGAGTTATGCAACTGTTTGCTGAGGATATAAAAGAACAGCTGCGCCCCAATCGCCATCATCCCCATCGCATAATGAGGCATGCTGTCATACTGCCAGAAACTGAAGATCAGTGCGCCCGTAATCGGGGCCGTGGCAGCCAGCAAAGCGCCAGGGAGAGGGGACGACAACATGGTCGCCATGGCAATGACGATCAGCATGGTCGCAAACTGGAAAACGCCAAACCCGTAATCCGTGTTGAACTGCAGGTTTCCGATGAAAAAGATAGCCCAAACAATGCCATAGAGCATATCACCAGCGAAAAGTTCTCTGCGAATTGAGCGCAGATCACCTTCCTGAGCTAAGCTTTTTTCCATTCGTTTTGTAGAAAGAAGAATAAGGGAGTGAGCGATCAGCATGGCGGCTAGCCAGCCTCCGGCCACTTCCACAGGAAGCCATACACTTGAGATGGTCGCAGCCACAATGGCGATCATCGGCATGGCGTAGGCCACGGACAATCTGTTCTTCACGAACATCAAAATAAGATCAGCTTCAAAACTGGGTCTCACGCCCTCAACGGTGCCAAGACGTTCGCGAGCATCCGTTACGGTACGTGCAACCTCGCGCCGGCGATTTGCTCGGGCACGATTAATAGTTGTTTTGTCCTTACTATTCTGCGACGATCCGTTGTTCATGTATTCTCGGCCTCTGTGTGCCAATAGATTGACGGGATACTTGCTCTTTTGACCAGAATGAACATGATCTCTTAAGATTGCTCTGATTCATAAGGTTAATGTTGAGTTTACAGGGTCTAAAAAATGCTAGGTTTTTGCCCCATTTTGGGACAGATTCTCTTTTAGATTGTAGGGGCAACAGCTCGTGGTTGTTGGGAGGCACCGTTGAAACTTTATAGCCATAGGCAAGCACCTAACCCTTTTCGCGTCACTCTGTTCCTTGCTGAGAAGGGCGTTAAGGTTAACACTGCCTACGTAGATTTCATGCATGGCGAATTGAAGGCAGATGAGTTTAAAGCGATCAATCCGTTCCAGCGGTTGCCCGTGCTCGTGCTGGAGGATGGAACAGCGATATCTGAAAGCTGTGCCATCTGTCGCTACATAGAAGAAATGAACCCACTCAAGCCTTTGCTGGGCCAGACGGCCAAGGAAAGAGCGCTGATTGAGATGTGGAACCGGCGCGCTGATCTGAGGCTGTTAAACCAGATTTCTCAGGTATTCCGCCACACCAATCCGGCCATGGCTCCGCTGGAGCAGCCGCAGATCAAGGAATGGGGAGAGGCGAACAGACCTAAAGTTCTGGAGACACTGGCCATTTTTGATAGGCAACTGGCAGACAATCAGTTTGTTGCCGGTGACCGGTATTCAATCGCTGACATCACATTGTTCGCAGCAATCAACTTTGCTCGCGTAATTAAGCTGCAAGTCCCTGAGGAACTTGGTAATCTGCGCAGATGGTATGCAAAAATGACAGAGCGTCCGGGCGTGCAGGCAGCCCTTCAGGTGATGAAAGAGACCTCCAGCGCTTAAGAGAGCGCATTGCCGCGTGCAGGGTTTGTGTAGAGCAACCCATCCGCCAGCCATTGCCCCACGAGCCAAGGCCAGTTGTTGTGCTGTCCTCAACAGCACGTATCGCCATATGCGGTCAGGCACCGGGAACGCGCGTCCACGCCTCTGGCAAACCGTTTACAGACCCGTCAGGAGATCGCTTGCGTGACTGGATGGGTATAGGTGAAGAGGTCTTCTACGACCCCGCCAAACTTGCAATTATCCCCATGGGCCTGTGTTTTCCGGGATTGGACTCAAAAGGGGGCGACAAGCCGCCGAGGCCGGAATGTAGGAAGACCTGGCATCAAGAAATATTCAGCAATATGCCACAGATTGAAACACTGCTGGCAATAGGTGGCTACGCACAGGCCTACCACATGCCCGAGCTGACCAAAAAACGCCTCTGGGAAACAATTGCTGATTTTCGTTCAATCTGGGACAGGACAGTCGAGCGCCACGCCCAGGGCCTCGGCCCTCGCGTTCTTCCGCTCCCTCATCCTTCCTGGCGCAACAATGCACACATAAAAAAGCATCCCTGGTTCGAAAACGAGCTGCTTCCGCTCCTGAAAGAAGAAGTAAGCCGTCTTTTGAGCTGATTTGAGAGATTCTTTTTTTATGTGCCTATAATTATGAGAACGGTTTTCTTTGGCTCCCGCTAAAATTCATCTTGATGAAAATAAATTTCATGAATTTAATTATACGTAGAACGAAAACCTATATTCCTGCATAAATCTTGCTGTTTGAAGCTGGAATAACATTTCACATGACCTTATGCTTCCTGCAATGATTTTGCGCCAAACAATAATTCCGGTGGGAGATAGGGGTATAATATGATCGATAGGATCGACCGTCGCATTCTGTCCATTCTACAAGAAGACAGCACCATTCCCGTAGCTGAGATCGGTCGCCGCGTCGGCTTATCAACCACCCCATGCTGGCGCCGTATCCAGAAGATGGAAGAAGACGGCGTCATCACCCGCCGCGTCGCAGTGCTTGACCCAAAGAAGGTCAACGCCAAAGTCACCGCCTTCGTCGCCATCACCACCAACGAACACACCGACGACTGGCTCCGCAAATTTGCAGATGTCATCCGAGAGTTCCCAGAAGTGGTGGAATTCTACCGTATGGCCGGACAGGTAGACTACCTGCTGCGCGTTGCCGTGCCAGACATTGATGCCTACGACGATTTCTATAAGCGTCTGATTGCAAAGGTAAATATCGCAGACGTGTCCACGTCATTTGCGATGGAGCAGATCAAGTACACAACTGAACTGCCACTGTCCTACATCATCGCTGAAAAGCCAAAAGCGAACATGTCATAGGACTTGTTCGGCAAAGCTGAGAATTAAAAAGCCCCGGTCATCTGATCGGGGCTTTGTGTTTTCTTACTTCTTGTCGGCGTTGTTCAGCCGGGCAATCAGGCTGGAGGTATCCCAGCGATTACCGCCCATGCCTTGAACCTCTGAGTAGAACTGATCGACCAGTGCTGTCACCGGCAGGCGTGCACCAACCTCATCAGCTGCTTCAAGACAGATCTTCAGGTCCTTGCGCATCCAGTCCACCGCAAAGCCATGCTCGAACTCACCGTCACGCATGGTCTCCCAGCGGTTCTCCATCTGCCAGGACTGAGCCGCCCCGCCGCGCACTGCTGAAATAGCTTTCTCAACATCAAGGCCGGACTTCTGCGCAAAATGAATTGCCTCAGACAGACCCTGCACCAGACCAGCAATGCAAATCTGATTGACCATCTTGGTCTGCTGGCCAGCGCCAACAGGACCCATCAAACCGGCAAACTTTGCAGAGCAATCGATGAACGGTTTCGCGCGATTGAAGACGTCTTCCTCACCGCCAATCATAACGGTCAGAACGCCATTCTCAGCACCTGCCTGCCCACCTGAGACGGGCGCGTCAAGGAAGGAAAATCCCCCCGCACGCGCTGCCTCATCCAGCTCGCGAGCCACCTGAGCCGAAGCTGTGGTGTGGTCCACGAAGATAGCGCCAGCTTTCATGCCGTGAAAGGCGCCGTTCTCGCCGGTCGTGACGGAGCGCAGGTCGTTGTCGTTGCCAACACAAGCAAAAACAACGTCACAGCCCTCAACTGCCTTCTGAGGGGTCAGAGCGAAGGAGCCATCGTATTCTTTGGCCCATGCCTCTGCTTTGGCTGTTGTCCGGTTGTAAACGGTAACGTCATGCCCACCACGTGAGGCCAGAAAACCCGCCATTGGGTATCCCATAACACCCAAACCAATAAACGCGACCTTTGCCATCGGACTATCCTTATTATCTTGAATCAGAGCGCAGCAACACTACCAGTTTCACCAGCAGATACCACGTAAATTCACGAGCGCGCGTTCCGTTTTATTGTATTCAACCAAACAGCAGGAATTCGCTCCACCAAAGATGCCAGAGCGCGATGCGTGAGCGTTACTGAACGCAACGTGCTCTAGGTGTACCAATGAAAAAAGCGCAGGCTTTTGGACCCGCGCTTTCAAGTATTCGTCTCGGCCTATTGGCTTATCTTTTTAGGTGGCGCGTCAAGCGAGCCTCAATACGGTCCCATGCCCGGCGCAATGTCTCCACCATCACCAGATAGGCAATCGCTGCCCAAACATACGCCTGGAAGTCATAGGTCCGTGAGAACGCGCGACGCGTTTCACCCATCAGATCGTAGATGGTGATGATCGCTACAATCGCAGAGCCTTTGATCATCAGAATAATCTCGTTACCATAAGGGCGCAGAGAGACGATCAGAGCCTGCGGTAGAATAATTTTCCAGAAAGTCACCCACTTCGGAAGACCAAGCGCAGACGCAGCTTCCCACTGTCCTCTCGCAATGTTCTCAATGGAACCGCGCAGGATTTCGACCTGATAAGCGGCTGTGTTCAGCGTGAACGCTAGAACAGCACAGTTCCACGCATCACGGAAGAACCACCATAGATCAACGGATTCCAGTGGCTCACGGAACGTACCCGCGCCATAATAAATCAGGAACACCTGCGCCAGCAGCGGCGTGCCGCGGAAGAAATAGACGTAGCCATACGCAATGCCGCCCAGAACACGGTTCTTGCTCATCCGCATGAAGGTCATCGGTATGGAAAGCAGAACGCCCAGCAGCATGGAAACACCAACAAGCTTCAGCGTAATGATGAAGCCGGAAACAAATTTCTCACCATATTTGGTCAAGAACTTCGCATTGTGGGTGAGAGAAACAGGCAGCAGACCTTCGCCGCCAAACACCAATGCAACGCTGTTTGAATTCAGCAGGAACCATACAATGCCCAGTCCGCTGACAATCCAAAGTGTCAGCCAGGTGGTGCCGACAATACGCGTTGGCGTCCACGGACGGGATGTCGGAGACGGAGGAGGGGCTTTCGCCTGAATGGCCTGAGATTGAACGTAGCTTCCCGGAGCGCCGATAGATGCATCACTCATCTGGAGATCTCCCCGCGTTTCGCCCATGCATCAAGGCGGGAAATGCCACCGGAAGAGATTACAGCCAGAACGAGATAAATCACGCAAGCAACCGAAAAGAACAGGAACGGTTCTTTGGTGGTCCGCGCTGCCATATTGGAATAGCGAATAATGTCCGCCAGACCAATAATGGAGACCAGAGAAGTCTCTTTCAGCAAGATGAGCCACAGATTGCTCAGCGCAGGCAAGGACAGGCGGACGAGCTGCGGCAGGATAACCAGGCGCATGGTCTGCACGTATCCCAGACCGAGCGCATTCGCGCCTTCATACTGGCCTTTGTTGATTGCGCGGAAGGCAGAAAGGAAAGCTTCGGAAGCGTAGGAGGAAAACACAAGCGACAGGGCAATCATCCCTGCCAGAAATGCGTTCACCTCAAAATAGAATTCCCCGAACAGCGCAAGCACTTGTTGAATGAGGATCTGACCACCGTAATAGACAAGGAAAAGGGTTAGAAGCTCGGGAAGTCCCCGAAAAATTGTCGTGTAAATGTTGGCTGCAGCGCGGAGAGAAGGCTCTTCGGACTTCTTCGCAAGCGCCAGCAGAAACCCCAAAAGCAAGCCAATGGGAAGGCTTGCCAACGCAAGGGAGACGGTCATAACAACGCCAAGTGCTATCTCATCGCCCCAGCCCATGTCCCCAAAGGACAAGAGTGTGAAAATTTCATTCATTACGGGGATTGCCCCTATTCTTTTTAGAACGGCGGGAAACTGGTCCCGCCGTCAGAGTGTATTGCAGCTTGACGCCATCACTCTCCGTAGGCGTCAAAGTCGAAATATTTGTCGTTGATCTCTTTGTACTTTCCATTCTCACGTAAAGCAATAACCGCTTTGGAGAATAGGTCTGCCAAGTCTTGGTCGTTCTTACGAACGCCTACACCAACGCCTTCACCATGTATCTCTGGAATAGGTGACATGGTACCGAGCAGTTTACAGCAATTGCCTTCCTCTGACTTCAACCAGTCAGAAAGAACAACTACGTCATCAACTGCAGCGTCAAGTCTACCACTTTCCAAATCGAGTTTATATTCATCAGCAGTAGGGTACAGAGACACTTCTGATTTAGTCAAAATGTCTTCAGCAAACACTGCGTGTGTCGCGCCAACCTGCGCGCCGACAAGAGCACCAGACATTCCTTCAATGGATGCCTCAGTGATCTTGCTATCGTTTGGTACTGCCACTCCCGGAGGGGTCTGGTAGTACTTTTCAGAGAACTGAATGCGCTGCTTCCGTTCTGGTGTGATGGACATAGATGCCATGATCGTGTCGTACTTGCCTGCAACGAGGCCAGGGATCAATCCGTCCCAGTCAACCGGCATCCATTCACATTCAACCTTCAGTTCGGCGCAAAGCGCGTTGCCCAGTTCAATCTCAAAGCCAACCAGCTTGCCATCGGCAGTGGTGTAGGCAAATGGAGGGTACGAGGCTTCAGTACCAATTCGGACTTTGGTCCATTCTTTTGCCTGAACCTGAGTTGAAGCAAGAAGTGCGAGTGTTGCAACAGTGGCAAAGCGCATGAAGCCCATTTGTATTCCCCTTTGTAAATTCTTGGCAGGGGTCATCAAGATGGCTCCCTGCACAGCCGGGGCGCATATTTAAATGGAAGAAATAAGATTTCAACCTATTTGAGTAGGGGTGTCAGCAGAAAATAGCCAATTCATTCCATCTTGAGAGGAGTAAGTTTCCATTCTGATCAGTTTTGGGCATGGTTGTTCCACAAAACGGTGATGCATCACAGAAACTTTCCCCAGTTTCGAATCTTTATTGCTTCTTGCCAGCTGCTACTCGCCAAATGCATCCTGAGAGAAATACTTGTCATTGATCGTCTCATAGGTGCCGTTTTCACGAATTGCGAAAATAGCCTGAGAGAAGCGATCCGCCAGCTCTTCCTGACCTTTACGAACGCCAACACCAATGCCCTGACCGTGTAACTCGGGCTGGATTGGAAGAGAGCCGATGATTTTACAGCAAGAACCTGCTTCAGAATCCACCCAGCTCTGCAAAACACCCAGATCATCAATCACAGCATCCAGACGACCGTTTTCGATATCCAGCTTGTATTCTTCAGAGGTCGGGTACAGTGAGACATCAGCGTCGGAGTAAATCTCTTCCGCCACAACAGAGTGCGTGGTGCCGCCCTGTGCCCCAATCAACAGGCCTTCCAATGCTTCAGGAGTGATATCGGAAACGGGAGAATCCTTAGGCACTGCAATGGTTGATGGCGTGTTGTAATAGCTGCGAGAGAACGAAATGCGCTCAAGACGTTCTTCCGTGATGGACATGCTGGCGATGATCGCATCGTACTTGCCAGCAACCAGACCTGGGATCATGCCATCCCACTCCTGCGTGCCCCACTCACACTCAACCTTCATCTCAGCGCAAAGTGCATTGCCAATCTCAACATCAAAGCCAGTCAGAACACCATCTGATCCTGTGAAGTTGAATGGAGGGTAAGCACCTTCTGTCGCAATACGCAGTTTGGTGATCTCATCTGCCTGAAGGGCTGAAACTGCTGTGAAGCTCATAAGTGTGGCAAGCGCCATACGGGCAAAAGACATCCGTGTATCCTTGTTCTTTTTGGCAGAGTGCCATTTTGGTTGTGCTCTGCATTTGTTGCCAAGGACACTATAAAAAATGCGCAGGACTTCAACTGAAATAACGGAGATATCGGAAGAAAAATGCGCCATGTGCCGTTATTGTGAAGTGATATCCGTCAATTCGACGGGTTGTGTGGAAGAAATATTTCTCCCACTTTCTGAGTTAAGTGAGAAAACTATGTCCCTTCACACTCAGAAGAGCGGGTTTGAGCTTTCCCGGAATCAATTACAATTTGCCATTTTGAGAGACTAAATGAGCCATTCTGCCAAACTGGTGACTTTGACTGGTCAAATTGGCAAAATAAAACCCTCGGGGGAAAAGCACCCGAGGGTCTCAAAACCGTCAGCTGATAAATCAGCTGAGTGCCAAGTTACTCTTATTCGCCGTAAACGTCGAACTTGAAGTACTTGTCGTTGATTTCTTTGTATTTACCGTTTGCACGCAGAGCAGCGATGCCCTTGGTGAACAGAGCTGCAAGGTCTTCGTCGCCTTTACGAACGCCGATGCCTGCGCCTTTACCGTGGATCTCTTCAACGGACTGCATAGTGCCAAGGATCTTACAGCAAGAACCCTTGTCAGAGCTGATCCACTGTTCCAGAGCCATCACGTCGTCAACCACAGCGTCAACACGGCCATTTTCCAGATCCAGCTTGTACTCTTCAGAAGTTGGGTAAAGAGCAACGTCGGAGCCGTTCAGTATCTCTTCAGCGAACTGAGAGTGCGTGGTGCTGCCCTGTGCGCCAAGACGAACGCCTTTGAGGCCTTCTGGAGAGGCTTCGCTCAGCTCGGAATCTTTGCGTACTGCGATGCCTGGAGGAGTGTTGTAGTACTTCTCAGAGAAGGAGATCTTTTCCATACGCTCTGGAGTGATGGACATGGAAGCAAGGATGGTGTCGTACTTGCCAGCAACCAGACCAGGGATGATACCGTCCCAGTCCTGAGTAACCCATGTACACTCAAGCTTCAGCTCGTCACAAAGAGCATTGCCAATCTCAATGTCGAAGCCAGTCAGTGTTCCGTCAGCGGTGGTATAGTTGAATGGAGGATAGGCGCCCTCGGTGCCCATGCGAACCTTTGTCCATTCTTTTGCTTCCGCGCCAGAAACTGCTGCCAACGCAATTGCTGCTACTGCTGCCAAACGCATAATACGCATATTATGTCCCCGAATTAATTATCTTGGCAGGGTTTCTTTAGGTAGGCCCCTGCATAACCGGAGCTTATGTTTCACTAAAAGTATCCGTAGATCAACCTATATACTGGGCATATTAGGCTAATTAATAGCAAAATGACGATGCTTCGCGGTAATATCTTGCAATATTTCGCAGCTTTGAGGGCAAACTTGTTAAAATTGCAACCAGTGATCTAAGCGTGGAAAAATGGCTCGCACGCGATTCTGAAAATGCGAGCCTGCAGAGTTACCTAAGGCCAATTTCATCAAAGCTGATGAACGGAACAAGATCACCCTTGCGAACAGAAGTCATATCTTCTGTCAACTCAATGAAACCATCGCCGAAAGTGAGAGAAGATAACAAGGCCGATCCGTCACTGTGATACTTGGTCAGTTTAAGAGTGCCATCTTCAACCACACGGCGCCCGCGCAAAAACTCACGACGTCCGGCTTTGCGGCCAGAAATCTCAAAATCCGCAGCGATGTATTGGCGCGGCGCTTCAATGAAGTCAGCCCCAGCAAGTGCTTCAATCAACGGGCGCGCAAGGAATGCGAAGGCGACAGTGGCTGCCACAGGATTTCCCGGAAGGCCGATAAAGACGCAATCAGGCAGTTCGCCCACCATGAACGGGCGTCCCGGCTTAACAGCCAAGTGCCAGAAGGTGGTTTTGCCAAGCTTGGAGAGCGTTGCAGAGACAAAATCCTTATCACCACCACCAGCACCGCCAGAGGTCAGGATCACATCACATTCTTTGGAGGCTGCTTCTAACGCAGTTTCCACAACATCACGTTGATCTGCCAGAATGCCGAGATCAACCAGTTTAACCGGCAAATTGGCAAGCATACCGCGCAGCAGGAAGTGGTTCGTATCGAAAATTTGCCCATCCTGCCGCGTTGTTCCCGGACGGATCAGTTCATTGCCCGTTGAAAAAACACCAACCTTCAGCTGGCGGTATGTTTGCAGTTGGCCAATGCCGATGGAGGCAGCCGCGGCAATCTCCTGCGGGCGCAGCACAGTACCTGCCTTCACTATAGGTGCGCCTTTGGTCTGGTCTTCTCCTTTGCGACGGATATTACAGCCAGTCGGATAGCTCCGAGACAGCTGAACCAAACGTACTCCATCGCTTACACTCTCAGAGCAATCTTCTTGAGGAACAACAAAATCGGCTTCTTCAGGAACCGGTGCTCCCGTAAAAATTCGTGCAGCTTCTCCGGGTTTCAGCGCGGCTTCCGGCATGGAGCCAGCAAAGACTTCTATGACCACCGGAAAGGATGTCTGCTCGGACGCACTTTGAGCGATCGCGTAACCATCCATTGCAGAGTTATCAAGCGGCGGCAGGTCGCAGGTTGCAATGATGTCTTCGGCAAGAACACAGCCATACGCCTCATAAAGCGATGTTTCTTCTGCAGTGACTTTGCAGTAACCTAAACCTCGCAAATGAGAAAGGGCTTCGTCAAAGCTCAGACTGGGCGTTTTCGTGTTCATGTCTATTCCGGAAACTTGAGTGCGCGTGTTTCTTTATTTACCAGAGTCACGCCTTAGGATTTGGCAAAAATCAAAGATCTCACAGGCATCTGATCGTTTTGACGACTATTGCACCTGTAATTGAGCAAGATGCTCAAGTGCGACAGGAACATCTTCTGGCGTGTTGATGTTAAAGAAGGGATCAACCGCGTTCTGAAGTTCAAATTCTACGATGACTGGCGGATGGTTTTCAAAAAAGCCTTTGATGCTACGACCACCCTTCAAAAGGTACTCTTTCAAAGGGTCTGCTAAGGCCACAGGCCACAAGCCAAATGCAAAGTGGTCGCGCCCACCGCTGGAGCAAATGATTGGGGCGCCAGCATTCGCTTTTCTGCTGGCAGCAAGCGTCTCCACCAGGTCCGTTGGAAAAAACGGCGTATCAACTGCCACAGTCACAACATCGGATGCGTCAGGAGCGTTTTGTCTTACCCAGCTCAATGAACTGTGAACACCAGCCAATGGCCCTAGATGGCCTTCAAGCTCATCTGAAAGCATCGGCAGTCCCAGGCTTTCGTGAAGGTCACTTGGCTCATTCACGCTCAAAACACTCTGTGCGACTTGCCCATGCAAGTGGGAAGCAACATGTTCCAGCAAAGCCGTGCCATTCAGGTCTAGTAATGCTTTGTCAGAGCCGCCCATGCGTCGGGACTTCCCACCGCAGAGGATACAACCGATCACTTTGTTTCGCTTCTCTGTTTCAACAGACATACCTGATTTCCCACTTAGGCCTGACGCGCAAATCATCAGCGCTACTTGTGAAGCAGGATAGGGCAGGGTGCAAAGTGGCATCCAGTCGCAAACCACAAGAAAACGCTCCTAAAGGCAGTGGGAGGAGAGGTGCCTTTAAGAGCGTCTGGGAGCGGTGGTCATGCCACCTTGGGGAACAGGTACTGGGACTACATGAGTGCAAGTCGGCTGGTCAGCTGACTTTCGCTCATGTTCATTGAGAGCAGAAGCAGCAACTCCATCACTTCCTCGCTACAGGTGCGGTCAGGATGGGCAAGGAGATTGCCGAAAAACTTGGGATACTGACTATCTGCTTCCTCACGAAGATCGCAGAAATGCATCCAGCAGTTATGAAAGAGCCTGAAATCCTGCTCTTCATTGGAGAGAACGGTCAGATCAGAATGCCGCTTATCCTCAAGCACACACTCAAACGTCCGCTTCACTAAGGGCCAGGGGCCCTCCAAAAGCTGAAAAACATGATTGTCTGTCAGGATCAGAGCGCCGGTAACGCCTGCCATCGAGTTGATGCGTCGAATACGGGTCAACGACCGCTCGACTTCCTCATCGAGGCTATAGCGAAGCGCAGGCCAATGAATGCGGCTGCGATAACATAATTGCGTAACACTCATTGTCAGATCCTCCGGTTCATGAAAGCCTGACAGCAAATTCTTCTAAAACTGTAAAATACAGCGTTTAAAACACTGATACTTCTCGCTTTTTGCGAAAAAAGAAAAGGCGGAGCTTATGGCCCCGCCTTCCCAAAATCATGTAAGTCATTCAGACTTAGAGCGTATCGCTGCGAAGTGGTTCCGATTTTCGGATAACGATACGCCCCAGTCAAAATCAAAGCGTAATGCGGTACATGGCAAAACCGTCTTTGCCTTCACCCGCAGCCTCAATCTGAACGCCCTTCACACCTTTCATGTGCTTTTCAGCAGCAGGTCCGGTCTCAAACAGAACAGTCGTGTCAGCAACAGGCGTGAACTTCCAGTTCGCATCTGCAGACGGGTTAATCGTTCCCTGGTCCACAATGTAGCGAACAATCACATCGCGGTTTGTGTCCGGGCCAACAAAGATGATCACATCATCATTGATGCCAGGGAAATTACCACCACCACCAGCGCGATAGTTGTTGGTTGCAACAACAAACTTCTGATCCATATCGATTGGCTTACCTTCGAATTGAAGGTTCACGATACGGTTAGAATCTGGATGTGCAACATTGCCTTTACCGTCATACTTAGAAGGCTGTGTCAGGTCGATTTCGTAGGTAACACCGTCGATCACATCAAAGTTGTAAGAACGGAACTCAGCGTCCAGCAACACCTGGTCTTTCTTACCTGCTTCAATCTGGTTGAACATACCAGCAGAACGCTCAAGCCATTCCTTCACGTCTTTACCGGTGATCAGCACTGCACGTGTTGTGTTCGGGTAAAGGTAAAGGTCAGCAACGTTCTTAATTGCGATATCACCAGCAGCAACGTCAGTATAGTAATCCGCACCACCGCGACCACCTGCTTTGAACGGAGCAGCAGCAGAAAGTACTGGCAGGCCAGCCCACTCGGTGTCCTTAAGCATTTCCTTGGTGTACCAAGTTTGTGCCTTGGAAACGATCTGAACAGACGGATCATCAGCCACCAGTGCAAAGTAGGAATGCAGCGGAGCAGAGGATTTGCCCACAGCGCGGCGCACATAAGAAAGTGTCTTTTGGTGATCATCCTCAACCGCTGCCAGCACTTCTTCATCACTGGTAACAAGAGGAATACGCTTACGACCTTCTTTCTTATAGATAGATGGCACGTCTGTGGTGAAGTTTGCAATGCGCCAGCCGTTGTTGCCGTCACGCTCAATCATCAGATCGATGACACCGAGATGAGAACCCCAGAAACCACCCATAGCAGCTGGTTTGCCTTGCAGCGTGCCTTTGACAGCATCAACGCCAGGAATGCCTTCATAGCTAGGACCCGGGAAGACATCGTGCTGGTGACCCGTAAACAGAGCATCAATGCCTTCAACACCAGCGATGTGTAGTGCAGTGTTTGCAGCACCGTCTTCATGTTCGCCACCAGCGATACCACCATGGCACAACGCGATGATGAGGTCGCAGCCTTGTTCCTTCATTTCTGGAACCCATGCACGCGCAGCATCCACCATGTCACGAGTGTTCGCTTTGCCAACCAGGTGACGGGAGTCCCAGTTCATGATCATTGGAGGAACGAAGCCAACAAAGCCCACTTTAATCGTGTGCTCGATGCCAGCGCCGTCTTTGATCTTCTTCTCAACAATGGTGTACGGCTTCAGGAAGAGATCATCCTTACGGCCATTGGAAGCAAGGGTGGTGCCTTTGGACACGTTGGAGGAAACAACTGGGAAGTTTGCTCCGGAAAGAACCTTCATCATGAAGTCCAGACCGTAGTTGAACTCATGGTTTCCCAATGTACCAGCGTCGTAACCCAGCACGTTCATGCCTTTGATGACCGGGTGCACATCACCTTCGCGCATGCCACGCTCGTAAGCAATGTAATCCCCCATTGGGTTGCCCTGCAGAAAGTCACCATTGTCAACCAACATGGTGTTGGTTGCTTCAGAGCGCAGCTTTTTGATGATAGTTGCTGTGCGAGCAAGGCCAGCTGTGTCCATTGGGCGGTCAGCATAATAATCATATGGAGCGACGTGGACGTGGAGGTCGGTTGTTTCCATCAAACGCAAATGCGCTGTGTTCTCTTTTGCAAGAACAGAATATGGATGCACCATTGCAATGGCACCGGTAGCGGCCATGCCTCCCAGCACGCTACGACGATTCATCAAAATAGGATTAGACACGATTGCCTCCTAGCCCGTGGAAAATGCAGAACATAATTGTCAGCATGAATTTTGCCCGCCCCTCAAGCTTCTGGTCGCAGCAGCAAGAGGGTTCTTAGACCCTTAAATACCATGCATTCCCCTCAGTTTGTGGGCCTAATGTATCAGGAGCATGAAACGGGTTCTCCATTGCGTAAGGTAGATCCCCTAGGTGGTGTGCTAATCCTCAGAAGACGTTAGGTTTTATCTGCAACGAAAGATTTTGCGTTAACCGCAAATATCTGTGAATTTGTGTCGGTGAGCTCAACTTTGCGTGAACTTCGCTCAATTGATGGCACCCAAGTTTGGCAAAACGGGTTGCGAATGCGCAAAGGACAAATAACGTCTTTGATGAATTCTGTATTGCTCTATTCATCTTGAGACGTATACCAAGATATAAAAGAACCATAGGCAAAAGCTTGTACATTCAGTTTGCAAGCATATTTACCTTCAAGATCATATTATCCCTCTCTGCAATGCAGAGCTTCACAGGGTGTGCACAATGGACAACGACAAATCTAAAGGATTGTGGGGGCGCTTCAAAGGCGGGTTCACATCAGGCAAGAACCATAAGGATACTGAAGAGGCTATGGCTGGGTTGACGCAGGAGCGCGTTCTCGAAGTGCTCAAACAGGTTAAATCGCCTGATGGCAAGAGCAATATTGTTGATCAGGATCTGGTTGCAGACCTGTTTGTATCAGATGGTCGTGTCGTTTTTTCTATCAGAGTACCCGCAGAGCGAGCTTCAGAACTTGAAGGGCTTCGTCAGGCCGCCGAGAAGGTTGTGTCGGTGCTTCCTGGTGCTGAAACGGTCCTCGTTGCACTTACAGCAGAAAAACAACCTGGTTCTCCATCTACGCCACCACCTGCTGCACGCAAAGCCCCGCCGAAAGGTGCCCCAATGCCAGCAAAGCAGGAAGTGCCTGGCGTAAAACACATTATTGCTGTTGCATCAGGTAAAGGTGGGGTTGGTAAATCAACAACATCAGCCAATCTCGCACTTGCTCTTTCTGCAATGGGCTTGAAGGTTGGTTTGCTGGATGCTGATATCTACGGCCCATCCATTCCAAAGCTTATGGGAGCATCTGGGCAGCCGGAAGTTCTTGAAAATCGTATTATGAAGCCTCTAGAAGCCCATGGCATCAAGTTGATGTCTATTGGTTTTCTTGTAGAAGAAGAAACAGCCATGATCTGGCGCGGCCCAATGGTGGTGTCTGCCCTCAATCAGATGTTGCGCGAAGTTGACTGGGGTGAGCTGGATGCACTTATCGTTGACCTCCCGCCTGGAACGGGTGATGTGCAGTTGACTATGGCTCAAAAAGTACCTCTTACAGGTGCTCTGGTCGTTTCAACACCACAGGACCTTGCGCTTCTGGATGCACGTCGTGGTATTGCTATGTTTGAGAAAGTCGCGATCCCTGTATTGGGTATCGTAGAAAACATGAGTCACTTTGTCTGCCCAGACTGCGGTGGCACGCATGAGATCTTTGGTCATGGTGGTGCAAAAGCAGAAGCTGAGAAGATGAAAGTCCCGTTCTTAGGTGAAGTGCCTTTGACGATGGAAATCAGAGAGCAATCTGATACAGGCACCCCAATCACAGTGAGTAATCCAGATAGCCTAATCTCAAAGGCATACGGCATCATTGCTGCTGGCTTGTGGCAGGGCGTCCTTCAACCCACTGGAGATGCAGCAAGATCAGCACCCAAAATCGTTGTTGGTTGATCAGTATTAATCTGTTTCTTTGAAAAAGTTTCGCTTAGACGGCAGGTAGTCATTTCGTTGACATCTGCCGTTTCTGTTTGCAGTGCCCAGTTCTACCAAATGCAATTATGAAAGGCAGAGCTCGTCAAGTTCCGCCTTTATCCATTCAATGAATGCTTTGCACTTATGTTTTTGAAATGAATTTTCCAACCCAACCAGCATATAGTGAGCAGTAGCAGGAATTTCGAGTTCGAATGGGTTGGTCAACAGACCCAGCCGAGCGTCATGCGCGCATAAAACTTTTCGACCCAGAATAACACCAGCTCCCTCAATAGCAGCATCCTGAGCGTGATCAATTTGAGAAAAGTACATTCCTTTCTCTGCCCAGGAGGCTTTGGAAACTCCTGCAATCTTCAGCCATTCCTTCCATCCCGGTGCGTTCAAGAAGGTCGCCATGCTGTCTTCATGAAGCAAGGTAAAGTTCTTTAAGTCGGCGGGCTCACGCATCTCTTTCGCCAGCCGAGGTGCGCACATGGGCGTAAGAAAATCCTCAGTAAGAAAATCAATATGCAAACCCGGATATGGCCCTCGCCCGAAGCGAAGCCCGAGATCAACATCGTCCTTGTAAAAATCCACAAGCTTCAAATTAGCAGAGATGCGAAGTTCAATTTCAGGATAAGCCTCCATGAAACGATAAATCCGAGGTGCAATAACTTTGGATGCCGTTCCCGGTCCAGTAGATATAACGAGGATTTTATCCTGATCTAGTCCTTTAATGCGAGCGACAGCTTCGCTGAAGTTTTCTAACCCAGCTTCAACGCCTGGCAACAGCCGGTGTCCAGCTGAAGTAAGCTCAATCGCCCGGTTCAGGCGTGTAAACAACTGGGCCTGCAGCTGATCTTCAAGCATTTTGATCTGATAACTCAAGGCCGACTGCGTTAGCCCAAGCTCATTGGCCGCCTTAGCAAAGCTCATGTGACGCGACACGCATTCAAAGGCTTTGAATGAGTTGAGAGGAGGAAGAGAGTAACGCATTTCGCGTCAATAAAACTGATCTGATTGCTTGAAATCACTCGTTTGTCAGCATCTTCGACACAAGACTATTGTTCAACGAAATGCGGTAAGGAGCATAAGACAATGAGCTATCTGGCGAAAGAAGCCTTCCAAGATCAAAACGAAACAACTGAACTGCTAATGCATCGACTTTTAATGCAAGGCCGCTACGCACGATCACACGCATTTCACTTCTTCTGGCGAGATCTTTGGAAAGACTCGAAGTTGCAGAGAAAGGGGGATTAACGTTTTGAGTTGAAGAAATAAAACTATGCACTGCGAAAACTGGTAACTAATAGATAAAGTAAATAATCCGTTAGCGCATATATTCAAATTTTACTTAATGAAAAAATTATTTAAATCAATAAGTTAATGGAACTATGTGCGTGCGGAATTTGTAGTGTTAAACATGTACTGTTGATAATAGTGCTTATGCCCAACAAACTTAAATTGCTCCGCAAATTTGATTCATAAATTGGCAAGAAATGAAGGCCTAGGTTGCAGCTAGTCCCGATGAGGAGTGGGGCTTCTAGGGTTCAATACGGAGTATAAAACAATGTTCGCTAAGTTTCTCAAAGACGAGTCCGGCGCAACTGCAATCGAATATGGTATTCTTGCAGCCTTGATCGCTTTGGCAATTGTTACTGCAGTTACAGCACTTGGAACCGATCTGTCAGGCTTGTTTGGTCGTGTTTCAAGAGACTTGAAAACAGTAAATCCATAACCTACTCGATAAAACACCCCAATGACTTGAAAAATATTGGGGTGTTTTATTAACTGAAATCATTAGTACTCACCCACCCGTCATACTCATATGACGCGTTCCAGTTGCAGACTTGTTATCACGGTCGATAATAAAGTCATGCCCCTTTGGCTTTCGTGCAATCGCTGATTCAATCGCTTCCGAAAGCACTTCATTTCCTTCAGATGCTCGTAGTGCCGCGCGCAGGTCTTTTTGATCTTCTTGGCCAAGGCACATGAACAACTGCCCAGTACAGGTCACACGGACGCGATTACAGCTTTCACAGAAGTTGTGTGTCATTGGGGTGATGAAACCAAGACGACCACCAGTCTCTTCAATCTGCATGTAGCGGGCAGGGCCGCCGGTCTTATATGGAATATCTGTTAGTGTGTACTTGGCGGAGAGTGCCTTACGCACGTCGCTTAGCGGCAGATACTGCTCATTCCGGTCTCCATCAATCTCACCAAGCGGCATTGTCTCGATAAACGTCAGGTCATGCCCGCGCTCATGTGCCCATTCCAGCATCGGGATGAGCTCATCCTCGTTGAAATTCTTAAGTGCAACAGCATTCAGCTTGATCTGAAGACCGGCTTCCTGAGCGGCCTTGATGCCATCGAATACCTTTTGAATATCACCCCACCGAGTAACATCCTTGAACTTGTCTGCATTTAAGGTGTCGAGAGAGACGTTGATGCGCCGTACACCTGCTTCATACAGTTCTTGAGCGTAGCGTTCGAGCTGCGTACCGTTCGTGGTAATGGTGAGTTCATCAAGTGCGCCGCTATCCAGATGCCGCTTCAGGCCGCGGATGAAGCTCATGATATTCTTACGAACCAACGGCTCCCCACCAGTGAGGCGGATTTTGCGGACGCCTTTTTCAATGAAAACAGCGCAGAGGCGATCCAGCTCTTCCAGTGAAAGAACGTCTTTCTTGGGAAGGAAAGTCATGTGCTCGGACATGCAATAGACGCAGCGCAAATCACAACGATCAGTCACAGAGACGCGAAGATACGTCACGGCGCGGCCGAACGGGTCAATCAATGCTGGGTGGGCACCCTGCTGTTTGTCCTCGGCATATTGCCCCATGGAAACCTCCACTCACGTATCTCTTTAGACGACGAATTTAACAATTCTAATGTAGTACGCAATGAGTTAGCGTCAATCCATCAGTAAGGAGTTCCAGTGGATTTAACTAGAAATATATCTTAGAACCACAGGTATAATTCCTAAATCATCAATACTGAGTTCCATGAACTTGGGCAAGGATAAAAAAATATGTCGGATACACGCTGGCCTACGCAAATCCACCTAAAAAACCAAGGCAAAAATCTTGAAATTACTTTTGATGATGGCCTTGAAGTCTCGTTTACCTCGGAGTTTCTGCGAGTAATGTCCCCATCAGCAGAAGTGCAAGGGCATACTCCAGATCAACGAAAAGTGATTGCGGGGAAGCGGGATACAACGATTATCGGTGTAGATCCAGTTGGAAACTATGCAGTTAAACTGACATTTGATGACCTGCACGATACCGGAATTTTCACGTGGGCCTATTTTCAGGAAATGAACGATCAAAAAGATTTTTTATGGAATCGATATCTGAGTGAACTGCAAGAGCGTGGTTTGAGCAGAGAGCTCAGCAAGTAGGGCTGACACAAAGTCAGCCCTATGTGGTCTAGCGAAGCACGATCACCTTCGTGCCGACATTGACATTGTCATAGAGGTGAATGACGTCTTCATTTGCCATCCTGATACAGCCAGATGAGACAGCTGAACCAATCGTCCATGGTTCATTAGAACCGTGAATGCGATAGATGGTGCTACCGATATACATGGCGCGCGCTCCAAGTGGATTATTAGGGCCACCTTTCATGAAGCTAGGCAGATTACGACCTTTGCGGCGTTCACGCTCAATCATGACCTTTGGTGGTGTCCAGCTTGGCCACTCAGCCTTACGGGTAATTCGGTGAGTTCCAGACCACTGGAATCCCTGACGACCGACGCCAACACCGTATACCATCGCGGTGCCATTGCCGCGAATATGGTAGAGGCGTCGATCTTTTGTGCTGATCACAATAGTGTTCGGGCCGTATGACCCGTTATATCTGACTTGCTTACGTTTGATTGGAGATTTTCCATGGTGAGCAGAACCATAGGAAACCCATTTTTTGGATGCGTGATCAAAGAACTTGCCAGACGCTGCGGCATCTGCCTGAGTTCCGGTAAATAGTGCTGCGAAGCAAAGAGCAACACTCGCGATAAGTATGCGCATTGATACCCCCTGGGATATTGTTGTTTGTTTTATCTCGTTTGCATGAGGGAATTTATGCAGCGAGTAGGGAGACGCTCGCAGCTTAGAATGTCAAATCTATTAATTGTTGAAGTAATACAGACTACAACTGCTGCTATATACTTCTTATGGAAAAGGATTTTACTCATGATCCATTCGAAGCTGATTTACATTCGTCTCGAGCTTAATTTGCATCTAGCTAAAACGCTAATTAATATATTCAATGAAACATGAATGTGGCTAATTTGAATTGTGATTGAATGAAATTGTCATGAATGCAAGAAGTGAAAAAGGGCGCTCTAATGAACGCCCTTCAATCTCGGTATTATCTCACCAGAACAGTTAGCTCAGGTTCAGCTCTTTAAAGAAGTCATTACCTTTGTCGTCCACCACGATGAAGGCAGGGAAGTCTTCAACTTCGATCTTCCAAACGGCTTCCATACCCAGCTCTTCATATTCAACCACTTCAACACTCTTGATGCAGTCTTGAGCAATGCGGGCTGCAGGGCCACCGATAGAACCGAGGTAAAAACCACCGTGAGCCTGACACGCACGACGAACATCCGCTGAGCGGTTGCCCTTGGCAAGCATCACCATAGAGCCTCCAGCGGCCTGAAACTGGTCCACATAAGCATCCATACGGCCAGCAGTGGTTGGGCCAAATGAACCGGAAGGCATACCTTCTGGCGTCTTGGCTGGACCTGCATAATAAACCGGATGGTTCTTGATGTAGTCAGGAAGCGGCTCGCCGGCCTCGAGACGATCACGGAGCTTGGAGTGCGCCAGATCACGGGCCACAATCAACGGACCGCTCAACGAAAGCCGTGTTTTGGTTGGATGCTTGGTCAATTCGCCAAGGATCTCGCTCATTGGGCGTGTGAGGTCGACCTTTACAACATCATCAGAAAGATCGGTGTCGGTAACTTCCGGCATGTAGACTTCAGGATTCCGCTCCAGGTCCTCCAGGAAGATGCCTTCCTTAGTGATCTTACCAGTTGCCTGACGGTCTGCTGAACAAGAGACACCAATGCCGATTGGCAATGATGCGCCATGGCGCGGCAGACGGATCACGCGCACGTCGTGGCAGAAGTATTTGCCACCAAACTGTGCGCCAACACCGCTGGACTGTGTCAGCTTGTGAATTTCAGCTTCCATTTCTAGATCACGGAATGCGTGACCGCCTTCAGAACCTTCTGTTGGCAGCTCATCCAGATAACGGGCAGAAGCCATTTTTACTGATTTCAGATTCAACTCTGCAGACGTGCCGCCGATGACGATTGCGAGGTGATATGGCGGGCATGCTGCAGTACCAAGAGTGAGAATTTTCTCCTTCAGGAACTCAATCATGCGATCTTTGGTCAGCAGGCTCGGAGTACCTTGGAACAAGAAGGTCTTATTTGCAGACCCACCACCTTTTGCCATGAACAAGAACTTGTACGCGTCATCACCTTCAGCATAAAGCTCGATCTGAGCCGGCATATTGTTCTTGGTGTTCTTTTCTTCGAACATGGAAATCGGCGCCAGCTGGGAGTAGCGCAGGTTCTTTTTGAAGTAAGCATCACGTGCACCTTCACCAAGTGCTGCTTCGTCATGCCCGTTAGTCCAGACTTTGCGACCTTTTTTACCCATCACAATTGCAGTGCCAGTGTCCTGACACATTGGCAATACACCAGCAGCTGAAATATTCGCGTTCTTCATCAGGTCAAAAGCAACGAATTTATCGTTTGCAGTTGCTTCAGGGTCGTCGAGAATTTTACGGAGCTGCTCCAGATGGGAAGGACGCAGGAAATGGTTGATGTCTTTAAACGCTTCTTCGGCAAGTAAGCGAAGACCCTCTTGCTCCACCTTCAAGATTTTCTCACCGTCAAACTCAACTTCGCTCACATACTCGGAGGTCAGTTTGCGATAAGGAGTTTTGTCTTTACCCAATGGAAAAAGAGAGGTGTGAACGTACTCGGGAGCAAGTGTTTCGGACATCTTGGCACTCTCTGGCTATTTTGGTGTACCGCTGTACACTGTTGAATTTGCTGAGCGCCGTTTTATAGAGAAAAAGCCGAGGGGCAAAGCCCCTCAGCCTTCAAAACTTGTCAAATTTGCTAGATTACGCCGAATTGACGAGAGACTTGGTGGAAAATGCAAGCCTCTCTTTGCTGCAATCCATCAACGAGTGGCGTATAGGTCCAGTTTCACAGTCACCTTATTGCTGACAGTGCTGTCTGGCACGCCATCACCAATCTTGAAGTCACTGCGAGATAACGTTGCTTCACCAACCGCGTGGGCAGTTTTACCTTCAATGGTCAAAGTGAAGGGCAAGAAAATAGCAATCTTTGCACCTTTGAGCTCCAGCGTACCGGCAGCCTCATAGAGATCACCACCAGCAGGAACCACGTTATCTACGCGAAACACAGCATCAGGGAAGCTGGAGATATCCAACCACTGTGGGGTTGTGATTGCACCTGCTGCTTGCGCATCTTCTGTTTTTACGCTTCCAGTGATGATTGTTGCCTGAATCTGGGCTTTGTCGAGTTCTTCTTTGTCGAAGATGATCTTAGCATTCCAGGTGGCAAAAGTGCCCGTAACGGTGTTTCCGTTATTGATGACCTCAAAGCCAAGCGTGCTCTTATTGCGATCCACTGACCATTCATTTGCAAAGGCAGATGAAGCTGCTCCTACCAAGATGAAGGTCAGAAATACGCCGGCTTTAAAGAACATATCGGTCAATCGTTTCATGGTTTTCTCCAGATCCTCAAATTAGGCTTTTGAGGACAACATACGCTGTAAGACTTTATCCTTGGATATGAAGTAGTGCTTAAGGGCAGCTCCAACATGTGCAAGGATCACTGCGATAAACGCATACGCAGCCCAGCCATGCACTGCGGTGAAGAACGCAGATACATCTGCTTTTTGCCCCAAAAACTCAGGCGTTGGTAGATGCGGAATCTGAAAGAGGTTAAAGAAAACTGTCGGCAGTCCAAGCGGGCTGGACGAAACCAGCAACCATCCTGTCAGCGGCATCAGCAACATCAGAGCATATAAGCTGATGTGACCCAAATGCGCAGCAAGCTTTTCCCAAACCGGCATTTCGGCAGGTAAATCAGGTGTGATACCAGTGATTTTCCAAAGGATGCGCAATGAGACCAATGCCAAGACAACAAAACCAATGGACTTGTGAAGCTGATAAAGAGAGTAAGTGGCAGGCTCGAAAATCGGCAGCGTGACCATATAAAGGCCAAATCCCAACATACCAATGATAAGCGTTGCTATGGTCCAGTGTAGTGCAATTGCCACGATGCCATAGGCTGATCGAGTGTTCCTGATCATGGAAAAGGCCTTTTGATCGAGGGAAGGGACATTGCTGCCCCTTCTCAAAGTTCGACCAGACCCGTCAGTGCATTCTCAGCATCCGACAGGCCGGAAACATTACTTAACAGTCGCTTCGAAGCTGATGTTGATGTTCACTTCGTCTGACACGTAAGGAACAGCCATCGCCATGCCAAAGTCAGAACGTTTGATCGTGGTAGTCGCATCCAGACCAACAGCTTGTTTCTTCGCCATTGGGTGCTCACCAAGCTGATTTACAACAACTTCAAGGACAGTTGGCTTGGTGATGCCACGGATGGTCAGATCACCAGTCACTTCCAGCTTCTTCTCACCAACCTGTTCAACCTTGGTGGACTTGAATGTTGCTGATGGGAACTTAGCAACATCAAACAAGTCAGCGCTCTTCAAGTGTGTGTCACGAGCTTCCCAGAATGTGTTGAGAGAGTTGACGTCAATTTCAACGTCCACCTTAGAATTCGCTGGGTTTGCTTCGTCAATGATCAGAGTAGGGGACCAAGTAGCAAAACGGCCATCAGTGGTGGAATAACCGAGGTGGTTGTAGTCAAAAGCGAGATTTGCGTGGGACATATCAACGTCGTAAGCAACAGGTTCAGCAACCGCTGCTGTAGCGAGGAAAGAAGCTGCGACTGCGAGCATTCCAAAGCGAACTGATTTCATTGTAATCTCCAATTATGTTGAACTGTGAATTTCAATCTTGGGCATACAATTGGCAGATGTTCTGGGAATTGCAATTAAACGCATTGTTCATCCCAGGTGCACAATCACGACGAAGTCAGCAATATCGCCAATTTTTGCAAACATTGTTGCGGAAATGAGTTGTCACTGTGGCAATATAATGGAGATTGTAAAACCAGCTGATACAACTGCAAAAATATAAGGGTTTTACATCACACTTTCGTGTGTGATCTGTCAGTTAGAAACTCTAGTAATAAAAATGGGGAAGGGAGGCACACGTATGCGCCTCCGATCAGGTGCCTATGGCTTGTAAGTAAAGAGGATGCCGTTTTTATCGCGTAGGAACTCAAACTTTTCCTTCTTCAGAGTGTCGCGCAGGTTCGGCAGAACGCTCTTTTCATCAGCGATAAGCATATAGCCACCAACGCGAAGGTGACTGAGCATACGCTGCAGAAGTTTGACGCGCACATTGTTCGGCAACTCGTGGAAGAAACGGTCAGCAACAATTGCATCAAGATCTTGCGGGGGCGTGTAACCAAGTGCATCCACGTGAACAACCTCAATCGGCAGATTCTCCGTGTCTACTCGTTCCTGCAATTGGTCCAGACCTACTTTGGAGCTGTCGACAGCAATTACATTATAACCGCGCTTAGCAAGAAAGATCGCGTCGCGTCCTTGTCCTGCACCCAGATCGAGAATTGTGCCGCTGTCAAAGTCGAGGTTTGAGAACAGTGTTGTAAACTGCTTGGAGGTATGGCCGAAGTAACTTTCGTCCTTGGCGTAAATCTTATCGTATTTCTGCATAACTCAGCCTGAATGGATTATTAGCTAAAGGATATACAGGAACGCAGAAAATGAACAAGCCCAACCCGGCGGATACAGGTTGGGCTTATCGGCTTAAGTAAAGCTTTGCTTCATGAAAAGAGTCGGTTGTCCGAGGTAAGTCCCATCCGTGTACTTCTCAAAGCCAACACGCTTAGCAAGGCTGACACTGGCTGTGTTCTCTGGGGCAATAATGCAATGAACCTCAGGAAACAGTCTGGAACTGCGCAGCCAGGATAGGCTCAGCTCAACAGCCTCCCGGGCATAACCTTTGCCATGAAACTTAGGCGAGATCACCCAGCCAGCTTCTGCAAATCCATCAAGGCTCGGAGTGATGTCTCGTTTAAAGTCAGAAAAACCAACGTCGCCAATAAGCTCTCCGCTGTTTTTCTCAATCACAGCCCAATACCCAAAACCGGAGAGGCTCCAGTGCCCGGCATATTTGAGGATGCGCCCCCACGTATCCGTTGGGCTGGAAGGCTTCCCCGAAATATAGCGAACCACATCAGGATCCGCCCACAAGGCGCAGCATGCCTCAAAATCTGAAGTTTGGTGAGCCCGCATGATAATGCGCTCGCCGTTAAGTGTTGGAGCAGCCGTACAGCGTTCTTCTTCGATAATCACGAAAGCAGTCCTCAAAAAGAAAGAGCCGAAGCGATGAACACTCCGGCTCCCACAAAATTAATATTGAGCGTTAAAGGCCAAGCCCGCCAATGCAAGAGTACTTGATATTGATGTAGTCATCCACGCCGTATTTGGAGCCCTCGTTCCCCATTCCGCTTTCTTTATAACCGCCAAACGGAGCATATTCGGTCGTGATCACACCTTCATTCACGCCAACAAGACCATATTCCAATGCTTCCATAACACGGAAGGTCTGGCCCAAATCTTGAGTGTAAAAGTAACAAGCGAGGCCATACTCTGTATCATTCGCCATTCTGACCACATCATCTTCGCTCTCAAACTTGAAGACAGGGGCAAATGGACCAAACGTCTCTTCCTTGGCAACCTTCATGTCTGGGGTCGCATTAAGCAGAAGTGTCGGTTCGAAGAACGTGCCACCCTGAGCATCTGGCTTGCCGCCTGTCACCACTGTACCGCCTTTAGAAACGGCATCAGCGATCAATTCTTCGACTTTCGCAACAGCATGCTCATCAATAAGAGGGCCTTGGTTGGTACCCGACTTCAGACCATCGCCAACGCGCAGCTGATCTTCAATGGCAGCCTTCAGCTTTGCTGAGAACTCGTCGTAAATTCCAGCCTGAGCATAAATGCGGTTTGCGCAGACACAAGTCTGGCCGGAGTTCCTGAACTTGGATGCAATGGCACCTTCGACAGCCTTATCGAGATCAGCTGAATCAAACACGATAAACGGCGCATTGCCGCCAAGCTCCATAGAGACCTTTTTCATGTTGGCCAATGCTTTGGAGGCAAGCTGCTTACCCACTGGAGTAGATCCGGTAAAGGTGATCTTGCGGACCTTGTCGTTCTCACAAAGTTCATCAGCAATCTGAGCAGCAGAGCCGGTGATGATATTGATCACACCAGTTGGAATTCCAGCCTTCTCCGCAAGTTCACCCAGGATCAAAGCGGAATAAGGCGTTTGGCTTGCTGGTTTTGCCACAACAGTACAGCCAGAACCCAGAGCTGCAGCCAGTTTACGACCAAGCATGGAACTTGGGAAATTCCAAGGGGTAATGGCACCAACAACGCCGATGGGCTCCTTGGTCACCATAATACGGCGGTCTTTCCAAGGGGACGGGATTACATCGCCATAAACCCGCTTACCTTCCTCAGCGAAGAAACGAATGTAGTTGGCTGTGATAGCAACCTCACCGGTAGATTCAGCCAGCGGCTTACCCATTTCAACAGTGAGCAGCTCTGCAAGGTCCTTCTGGTTCTCAATGATCAGGTCTGCCCACCGCAGCATCAGGTTGCAGCGATGGGCAGCCGTCATTTTTGACCAGACGGCAAAAGCTGTATGAGCTGCATCGATTGCATCCGCAGTCTCAGGGCGGCCAAAACGCGGAACACGCCCGATAATCTCGCCTGTAGCTGGATTGTTTACGAGGATGGAATTGCTTTCATCACCGCTGACCCATTTTCCTCCTATGAGACAAGCTTCACGTAGGAGCGGAATTTCTTTGATTGCTGAGAGTGTCGTACTCATGAGTATCTCCTGATGAAGTCATATCTCGCCAGGCAATGAGGAGAGATAGAAAAACAAGACCTAACAATGGCTTTATCTGACCTACACATATAAGTGGTAGATCTAGGAAAAACACCTAGTCCCCATAGGATTTACAAAGATTGATCCATTCTGCAATGGAAATTAGGGGCCGTAACGATTGTCTCTTTCTCAATGGAATACGCATAGAACCAAAACTCATGCAGTTATAAGCCGTTACAGGGATGAGATAGAGATGAGCTGGGCGGAAAAATATGGAATAATGTCATTCCTGCAAACTTGCGGGTGCCTGTCCTGTTGAAATGTCATCTGCTTCGCTCAAATGAGCAAACCCAATCCGCATTTATGTCTTTGCAAGAAACGCGTGCAATTGTGCGTATCCGCAAAATGTGTCAGGAGCGACGTGCTTAAGAACTCAAATAGCTAAGGGTGTTCCATGTCAGATACGGTCAATCTCTCATTAAAAGAAGCACGCACACTTACTGAGGATGCTTTGTCTGCCAACAAAACAGATCCTGCAATTGCGAAGATCGTTGCAAAGGCTCTGGTGAACGCAGAGGCAGATGGCCAGGCAGGGCATGGCCTTTCCAGAATTCCGTCCTACACCGCTCAAACCAGAACCGGCAAAGTAGACGGCTTTGCCAAACCAGAAGCAGAGTTGGTTACTCCGGTTGTGCAGCGGATTGATGCCAAATACGGATTTGCTTATTCCGCAATTGAAGTTGCACTGCCATTTCTGAAAGACGCCTCCTCGCAAAATGGACTGGCTTTGAGCGCGATCCGTCACTCTCACCACTTTGGGCAAGCAGGGGCACACTGTGAGCGATTGGCGCGAGATGGAATGGTTGCCTTCATTTTTGGCAATGGCCCGAAGGCAATTGCAGCCTATGGCGGTAAGAACCCCATGTTCGGAACCAACCCAATTGCATTTGCAGCTCCTAATGGAGACGGAGAGCCACTTGTCATCGATCTGGCACTCTCTCGTGTTGCGCGCGGAAAGATCATGGCAGCGCAGCGAACGGGAAAATCTATCCCGGAAGGTTGGTCACTTGATAAAGATGGACAGCCAACCACCGATCCAGAGGCGGCGCTTGCTGGGACCATGATCCCCATTGGAGAGGCCAAAGGAGCGGCGTTGGCCATGATGATTGAGATCATGGCAGCTGGCCTGTGCGGAGCTGCATTTGGTTTTGAAGCGTCCAGTCTGTTCTCAGGAGAGGGCAACGCCCCTGATCTTGGTCAGGTTATTCTGGCAATTAACGCTGATCTTGTCTCTGGCGGTTTGTTCGCTGAGCGCATGCAAACACTTGTTGCTGCGATTGAGGCAGAGCAGGGCGCTCGCTTACCAGGAACATCTCGTCTTGCTGCGCGTGAAAAAGCAGAGCAATACGGCATCAACCTGCCAAAGCCAATTTACGATGAGGCCGTCCGCCTCGCCGGGCCGTCGACTTAGTCGTACTCACGCTCATAGTAGAAGCCGGCTTTTGCATCTCCGTCGGAGCCGGCTTCACCACGAAGCTTCAGGAACTTCGTGACATCAATATCAACAGTTGCTGCATTGTCACCTGTTGTCGGCTCCTGTGTCACGCCCAGATAAATCCGCTCACTTATATAGCCACCAACGGCCAGTTCTGGATTTCCTGCTGCATCAAATTTGATATCGATGTCGCTGACACCCAGTAGATTGCGGAGTGTGCCCAATGGTCCTTCCACGCCAGTGCCTCCGGTTAGCGTTGCGATCGCGCTTGCAAGGCTTGCCAGCTGAATTGGCGAAAGATCGTTGACAGACTCGCCAAACAACAGTTGCGCAAGGACCTCATCCTTTGGCAGGCTTGGGACTGAAGTGAAATCAATCACCGGCATATCAGCAGGTCCACTCACCAGAACAGTCACTTCCGTTGAGCCAGATGTTGTCGTTGCCGCAAAATCGAGTGTTGGTACAAGAGAACCACTAAACGTCACATTACCGCGGCTGAGTGTCAGGCGTTTTGACAGAATATCGATACGGCCACGCACCAGAGAGAAAGCGCCCACGGTTTTCACATTGTCGAGCTGGCCGCCAATGTTAAGTGATCCGCCAGCTTCAGCGTTGACGCCGCGCCCACGGATGAAGATTTTGCCTGGTGCTTCCACGTCAACATTCAAACTGGCTTTCGAGATCGGGCTGGGTTGCTCGTTTTTCTTGGCGTTTTCCCGCCCTTCATCTTGAGCAAGGATCTTTGCTTGTTTGAGGATAGGCTTGGGCGCATTCAAATGCCGGACGATCACAGGATTGATACTGGAGTTAAAGGAGCTCGGTATTTCAATATCTGCCTGGTTAATGGTGACTTTGCCCGAAATTGCAGGAGGGGCGCCTGCATCGGCAAGAGAGCCCTGTAGTGCAAGATTGGCATCAATCAATGCACTAACAAATGTCCCGTCAACATAGCGGCCACCATCAATCGTGAGTTCTATTTGAGCAGGTAGGCCTGAACCCAGCCCAAGTTTGCCATCAAGTACCAACGTGCCACCATTGCTGAACTTGGCAGCAAATTTATTGATCGCAATCTCTTGCCGTGTGACCTTAATGTCACCTGAGTAGTCTGTCAGCGTCATGCCAGTTGAGAGCTGTGTGGTCTCAAGGTTCACAGGTTGGATATCAATGGCGATCTGAGGATCCTTGAGGGAGCCGGAAACTGACCCGCTGAGACGGAAGCCACCACTGCCACCCAAATTCTGCTCGATCAATTTAGCTCCCACCACATCAAGTGGAATGTTGCCTGATGTAGTCAAAGACACTTCTTGACCATCTGCAAGCCCGATTGCCCCGGAAGCCTCAACGTTCAGGCCTGAACTGTTGGTGATGGTGGTTTTCTGGTCAATTTTGTTGTCAGCAAATGAGCCAGTGCTCTCAATCTGAAGTGGGAGGATGCGGTTATCCTGAAGCGGCTTTGCTGAAAATTGGCTCAACGCAAGCCGCCAGCTGACTTGAGGTGCGTCGTTCTCTCCAAAGGCGCGAACGGTCCCGTTGAGAGCACCATCCAAGGAAAGGCTTGGAACAAAGGCATTCGCTATGGAAAGTGGCAGCTGCTTCAGTTCGGCGTTGATGTCGAGCTGATTGCTGTTGCTCCCGTAAACATTTAAAGAGCCACTGCCAAGAGCCAGCTCAAAGGAGGACACAGTCCGTTTGTCTTCAAGTAGCGAAATCACTGCTGGTTGCTTGAGGTTTGTCTGGATCCCCTTGTAGCGGCCATTAAGAGAGTTCAGCGTAAGAATGATCCCTTCGGGAACAGCTTGCACCAGCCCTGTGCTTTGAACTTGGTCGTTGTTTTCAGCGAATTCGGCATTAATGGAAAAGCCAGTTGCAACCTCTGCACTTGTCTTGCCTTCAACAGGTGTCGCATTTAATGTCAACGATCTCAGGTTTACCCCTTCCACTTCAACACCATCGAGCGCAATGTTCGCATTTGCAGCTGGGCGTGTGAAAGGTTTGTCTATCCAGCCTTTTGCGACAAAGGACATGATGGAACTTTGCGCAAACCGAAGGTTTTCGCTGTTAAGATCAAATGAGATCTTGGCATCTCCGTTGTCCTGCTCAATATCGATTTGTCCATGAGCCTGACCTTCCATCTCGGTCAAGGCCAGTGATGACAAAGTGCTCAGATCATTGGCTTCAATGGTGAACTGCCCAACCAAACCTTGTGGTAGAAGCGCAAGATCAGCAGCATGTGCATTGCCACTGAGTTTGTTTCCGCCCAAATCAAAATCCAGCGTTGGAACAGACAGTTTGCCAGCCTCACTCAGCAGCTTGAACTTGCCAACAAGCTCTTCCCCTTTAAATCTGCCTGTGAGATTGATGTCCGCATTGGGGGCCGTTTCAGAAAGCGTCCCATCTGCAACAAGCTGCAACTTCTCTAAGGGAGTGCCATCCATCTCAATCCGGTCAGAGTGTATTTCAAGTGTCACTTCAGGTGCAGAAGCATTACCTGAAACCTTCCCGCTGGCAGTGAGGGCCCCACTTACACGGGGCTCCAGCAGATCGAGTTGATGCACTTGGGCAGAAAATGCACCATCCAGCTGACGATCTTGCAAACTGCCATGAGCTTCAAATTGTCCAAACATGTTCTCAAAGGAAAGGACTTCCAGTCGGCCATATGAAGCGAGCAGGTCGGTGCTATCAAGGGTTGCTGCAAGCTTGGCAGAAAACCTACCCGGGGAAGTGAGAATTCGGTCAACGCGCTCATTTTGCAGACTCACACGGCTGCTGGTTCCCTTGAGATTGATCTCTCCAGATTGTTTTTGGAAATCCGCCAGTAAAGATAATTGAGCCTCAACAGAGCCGCTTACGTTTTGCTGCACAAATCTTGACAGAAGGCTAAGGTCAGATACAGAAAGATTGCCCTGTGCCTGTCCGTTGCTCGGCGAGAGTTCTACCAGATTAAACCGTGCAGCCGCTGCATCACTCTCCAAATGTAAGTCGCTTAGCTTTAGTTTCTCCTGATTTGGAAACACTGTACCTTTGAGCGAAACACTTATATTCTTGATGTTTTGGTCTTGTGAAGCTCCAGCAAGATGGACACCACTAACTTGGAGAAGCGCTTCAAGCGGGATGGACATCATCTGCGCGGAAATGTGTGCACCATCACCTTTTGCAGAAAGGCTAAGCGCCCCCAGATCCGCTTCTTGTGTTTGAATCTTATCTGCCTGAACAGAGAGCTCCCAATTCAGGCTCTCAAGCGGTCCCGAAGCCGATGCAGTCACAGACAAAGTATCCAGTTGAACAGCCTGCTCGCCAGTCTTGATGAGAAGTGGTTTAGTGTTGCTCTCAAGTGTCTGGATTTGGATCTTCGCTATCAAAGAGTTCTTGTCAGTTGCGTATGTGTTCTCCAAATGCGCTAAGATCGCACCGGTTGAAAGCTTTCCGGTTGCTGAAAGCGGCAGATAATCTTCATTGAGTGTCGCGTTTGCAAACCACGTAGTCTGCCCCGCAAATAGGCTGGAGATAGAAGAGGGAAGAAACTGCTCGAGTTCCCCCGATAAATGTGTAGTTAGTGACTTCTGCGTTCCATTTTGCGCAAGAGTAATCTCACCATCAATGGCTCGAACCCTATTCAGATCTACTTGTAATGAAGACGACCAGTTTGTCAGCGGGCCGCCACCTTCCATAACTAGCGCAAAACTCGGTGCATCCGGAAGGTCAAGAAGATTGGCAGTCAGCCCATTGGCTGCTTCATAGACCATGCCACGGAAATTGACTACGCCATCTGCCGGATCAAAATCGACGTTAATGCTTGCTGTGCCCTGAACGTCGCCAGTGCGTGAAATGTTGAGCTTGCCGGCAATTTTGTCAGGAGAACTCGCATAAGTCGCAGTGCCCGTGATCTCGAACTGAGCAGACATCCCGGCAATAGAAGCGGGGAGGGCAAGTTCTTTGACGTTGAGGCTTTGGAGATCAATGGTGTTGAAAGGTAGGGTAATGCCTGTTTCTTCAGTAGGGATAGGTTCAGAAACCGGATTTTCCGTAGCTTCTGGCAATCGTGCTAATGCAATCCGTTGTGCTGCGACTTCGTGAATATCAAGTGCGCCGAAAAGAATCGAAAGCGGTGACCATCGAACTGAAGCACTGTGAATTTCAAGCCATGTGCCCTTCGCATCGGAAAGATAGACCCCATCTGCAAACAGATTGCCGGAAGCGGTCAGGCGAGGTTGATCAATCCTCACATCTGGCAAAAAAGAGCTCAAAGTTGATCCGAGGAATTGGCGACCTGCCTGGAAACTAGTTGTCACCACAAGTCCGGCATAAACCACAAGTACCAGCGCGAGAAGAAGGGCTAGTATTTTGCCAAGGGTCATTGTGATACGTCGGACCAGTTGCATTCGCTCTTTGATCTTTCTCTTGTTAACGCTTGCCTTCTGTAGGCGGTGCTGATTAGAAGGACTGGCTTAAACCAATATAGACTGCAAACGGCGGATCATTGCGCTCAGGTTCAAGTGGGACACCAACATCAAGCCGCAAAGGGCCAACAGGTGTGAAATAGCGCACCCCTCCGCCAACACCTACGCTGAAGGGCTCATCGAAGTTTGGAAACTGGGTCAAATATGCAGCACCTGCATCTACAAATCCGACAAGACCAATGTTTTCAGTAATTCTTGTTCTGACTTCACCATTAAACAGCATGAAGCTGCGCCCACCCGTAACTTCGTCATCCAGGCGCGGCCCCACGTTTTTGTAAGCATACCCTCGGATTGATCCACCACCTCCAAGGAAGAACCTCCGTGCAGCGGGGACATCCTGAACTGACGGGGCGATAATTGCACCGGCTGATACGCGGCCAGCTAAAACAACACGGTCCGTACCTACAATCGGCAGGTAACTGGCAATCGAGCCTTGAGAATACAGGTTTTCGGTATCACCAAGCACGTCATAGGCTGGTTCAAAGAATAATTTGGCTTCAATACCATTGGTCGGGTTCAAAGCGTCATTGCGTGTGTCGTAAGTCAGGTCTGCAGGAATTCCCAATAGGAAGTAATCATTCTGGCCGAAAACGTCCCGTTCATTGGCAAAATAGACTTCTGCACCAATTCGGCCGCTCAAAGCCTCTGTAAAATCGCGGGATAGATAAGCATCGTATGTAAATGACGTGCTGCGATAGTTATCTGGGTTTTCCTGAACGGCAGCAACGCTGGTTGAAAAAGCGGTCAACGGCCCAATCGCACCAGGTTTTTCAAAGGTGACGCGGGCGGCATACTCAATCTGCTCGTTATTTACGGCAAGAAGCTGGCCGACTGCGCCGGTTACTGAAAGTCGCTCCGCTTTTCCAAACAGATTGCGGTGTCGCCAGTATCCATCAAAACCAACGCCTTCATTACTGGAGTAATTGGCACCAATTCCAAAAACTTTCCGTGGGCGTTCTGCCACAACAATTGTCAGAGGCAGTTCACCGTTCGCATCAAGCTGGTCATCAGGTTCAAAGCGAATGCTGGAAAAGACTTCCAGATCCCTCAATCTGCTCTGTGCGTGAGAGATGACTTTGGCATCCCACTGTGCACCGCGAGGAAGGTTTGCGTAACTGCGAACAAACTCAGGATCCATCTTGACTGTGCCGGAAACAGAAACCGGACCAAACCGCGCATATGGTCCACTGACAACATCCAGTTTAACTTTGAGCGTCTGACTGGCGTGATTGGCCAGTAATTGACGGTTCCCCACCTTTGCAAATGGATATCCTTCATCCTTAAGGAACTTAATGGCCAGCTTTTCTGCTTCCAGCACCCTAGCTGAAAGTGCTGGCATTCCTTCTACAAGGCCGAGTGACTGCGCGTTGGGCAGGTCAAGTCCATTCTCTGTTGCCGAGCCTTTATAATTTACATCTGCGTTGCCAAAGTGAAACTGAACACCTCTGTTAATCTCCACGAGAATAGGAATAGGGCGCTCTGTAATTTTCTCAGGATGAAGGATGGCTTGATTAAGTGGTGATCCTGCTACGGTGATTTGAACCAGAGCACCATAATATCCATCTTCATAAAGCTTACCGATCAGGCGTTCAAAGTCCTGAGTTGCGCGGGCGAGAACGCCACTGGCGCCAGACGGAAGCTTCTTGACGTCCTGAACCAAAAGACTGACGGACTGTAGCTCTTCCTCAAGTTCACTAGGCTGGTCTGCATGTTCCCCAACAACACGGAACTCAACGGTGTAAGGTGTCGGGTCTGGCACACCAGCTAAGCTATCTTCATCACTTTCGGTTTTTTCACCCCAGAGATGGTATCCGAAAAGTTCAAAGGCATAGGCTTGCGAAAAGGTGCTGAATGAAAGGCACAAGCAAACAAGCAAAGCAACAGCGCGAGGAATTTTGACGTTCCATGGCCAACCAGAGGCTATACGCTCTCGTCTGTTTTTATGCTTGTAAAGCAACTAGGATAGGCTCCAACAATCTTCCAAAATGCAGATTGTTCTCAGCTCATAAAGCTCTTGGGATTAGCCCTGAGAGAATCTGCTCACGCGATAATTAAAATTCGCATGATTGGTGTGTTGAAAGCAAACCGCAATTGTCACCTCTTTGGTAACAGCACTTAAAAATTGGGCATGGATTGTGGGAGGCGAGAAAAGTCCCGGCAAAACGCATAATTCGCCGGGACCTTATTGTTTAGATTTCTTCGTCAGGACGTCCAATACAGGTGTAAGAGAAGCCGTGTTTTGCAACTTCGTCTTTGCCGTAGATGTTTCTGAGATCCACGAGCACTGGAGTCGCCATCTCATTTTTAAGGCGGCTGAAGTCGAGAACGCGGAACGCATCCCACTCGGTCACAATAACCAGAGCATGTGCACCCTTTGCAATCTCGTAGGCATTACTTCCGAAAGTAACATCCTCTAAAAGCTCTACAGCTGAATCCATACCTTCAGGATCATAGGCGTGAATGTCAGCACCTTTGTCTTGAAGCGCCTGAATAATGGAAAGGGCAGGGCTGTCGCGCATATCGTCTGTGTTTGGCTTGAAGGTCAGGCCAAGCACTGCGATTTTCTTGCCGCGAACATCCCCACCAATAGCCGCTGCTACTTTCTTGGACATAGAACGTTTGCGCTGATCGTTGATTGAACATGTGGTCTCAATTAGGCGAACAGGGCTGGAGTGGTCCTGCGCAGTCTTAACAAGCGCAAGTGTATCTTTCGGGAAGCAGGAACCGCCATAACCGGGACCAGCATTCAGGAACTTGCCACCAATGCGGTTATCAAGACCGATGCCTCGGGCAACATCCTGAACGTCTGCTCCAACTGCTTCACTTAGATCAGCAAGTTCGTTGATGAACGTGATCTTCATGGCAAGGAAGGCATTGCCGGCATACTTGATCAGCTCAGAGGTGCGACGGCTCGTGAACAGGATTGGAGAGTGGTTGAGATACAAAGGACGGTAGACTTCAGTCATGACCGACTTCGCACGCTCATGAGAAAGGCCAACAACAATACGATCAGGACGTTTGAAGTCATTAATCGCTGCACCTTCGCGCAAGAACTCTGGGTTCGAAACAACCTCAAAATCCGCATTTGGATTTGCTTCGTGAATAATGCGCTCGACTTCATCTCCCGTACCAACCGGAACAGTCGATTTAGTGACAACGACTGTAAAGCCATTAAGGGACGTTGCGATCTCTTCAGCCGCTGCATAAACGTAGCTAAGGTCGGCGTGCCCGTCTCCGCGGCGGGAAGGGGTGCCGACTGCGATGAAGATGACGTCGGCTTTACGAACTGCGTCAGGTAGCTCGGTTGTAAAGCTCAAACGGCCGGCTTTCACATTGCTGGCAACCAATTCTTCCAGGCCCGGCTCGTAAATTGGGATCTGTCCGTTCTTTAGCTTTTCAATCTTGTCTTCTGCTTTATCAACACAGATGACCTCATGACCAAAATCAGCAAAACACGTGCCTGAAACCAACCCGACGTAGCCGCTGCCTATTACTGTAATTAACATTGTGTCTCCTGCACGAGCCGATCTTTTCTGGATGTGCAAATAGGTTTGTTTAAGTTGAAACGCAATAGTACATAACCTGAGATGAAACACATCCCACAGTTAGGTATATCCCCCTGATAACGTGGTATCCTTGCCTGAAAAAAGACACGCATTGTGGTAAAATTGTAGTCGAATTGTGACGAGTATTTGAGAGTATAGCTCTGTTATTTATCTAAAGTTCTAGGAGAATACATTTCTTTTCTAAGTAGGAAAATGCTGCCTACTAAGAATTGGATGGTTAATGTGCTAATTTAGATAAAATTACATGAGATATACAATTGTAAGAATAAGTAGAAGTACGCCCGTTTTTCTCCGGCTTTAATGCTTCTTTTTGATTCTACTCCTTGTGCCAATAGTAGCTAACTTAAAATTGCTAATAGTTTATCCCAAGGATTTTTCCCGTATGACGCGAACTCAAATATGGAGAGGATGTGGCAAAAATATGCCTTTGAATTTTTGTCCTACAAAAAATAAGGGTATGAGAAATAAAGATTGAAATTCGAAAGATTCCGAAAAATGGCAGAAACCGGCACCTATGTTTTGTATTAAGTTAAAATTGTAAGTAAAGTTTATTCTTATTTTCTATTATAATTACTATAGTTTCTTGTGAGGTTTTACTTGGTGCTGAAGGTAAAAATTCTTCAAGAGAAATTGACAGAATGTGTTTCACTGATTTACCAGCGATATATTCATTTGGGAATGAATGGGTTGGGGTTATGTATTTAATTGTTGATGAACAACAGCTTGTGACCGATGGGTATGCATCTGGATTTGAGCGAGAAGGTATTTCGACAAGTGGCTTTAGTCCGGATGACTTTCGGGATTGGTTAAATACTGCACCTGATACCGAGTTCGAGGCCGTCGAAGCTATTTTGATTGGTGAGATAGGGGAGCGTGAAAAGTTCCCGCAGATTATCCGCCGTAGGTGCTCTCAAAAACCGGTATTGGTTCTGAATAGCAGTCCGGTTTTGGAACAGACACTGAAGTTGTTTGCTGCTGGTGTAGATGACGTTGTCCGTAAACCGGTGCATCCGCAAGAGATACTTGCGCGTGTCAACGCAATCAAGCGCCGGACAACGAACCAAAGCATTAATGTCGAGCTAGGTGATCTTACCGTATACTTTGATGGACGGGATCCTGAAATCAAAGGGAAGACACTGGCATTACCACGCCGAGAGCGTCGTATTCTTGAGTATCTTGCTCAGAATAACGGACGGCGACTGACGAAAACTCAGATTTACAACTTTGTCTATGGCATCTTTGAAAGTGAAGTAGACGAAAATGTAATCGAAAGTCACATCAGTAAGCTAAGAAAGAAACTACGCACACAGATGGGGTATGATCCCATCGATTCAAAGCGTTATCTCGGCTATATAATTAATTCTCTATAACAACAAAAAAGGCTGCTTGAGCAGCCTTTTTTGTTGTTTAGATCGCGTGTCTTTTTCTTTCACAGAAGCTGAGCCAGCTCAGTAAAGGCGTCCTGGCTAGAGGGGGCGTCCAAGCCCTGCACAAGCGCATTGTAGACCTTCGGGGCAACCTCAATGGCTTGGTCAAGCAAGGGGTCTACACCCTCTTTGTAGCCACCCATCATGCGTAGATCTTTGGTATCTTCAAACTTCGCAATCATTGCCTTTAGTTTCAGGATGAGCTCACGTTCTTGAGGGGACCAGCAGCTCTGTGCAAGTCGCGAGATGGAGCCAAGGACGTTGACGGCAGGATACCGGCCTTCCTCAGCAATATGCCGATCCAGAACGACATGCCCATCCAGTAGACCTCTGATGTTGTCTGCGACAGGGTCATTATGGTCATCACCATCAACCAGCACGGAAAAGATGGCGGTCATCATGCCGCTTCCTTCGATGCCAGGACCTGCACGTTCTAGCAGGAGGGGGAGTTCCGAGAATACGCTCGGTGGATAGCCGCGAGAAAGAGCAGGCTCTCCAGCCGCCAATGCAACGTCACGTAGAGCATGTGCGTAGCGAGTGACGCTATCAACGATCAATAAAACTGATTGTCCTTGATCTCTGAAATGCTCGGCCACTGTCATTGCTGTTTTAGGAGCAAGCCGCCGCATCATGGGGCTTTCATCGCCTGTAGCAACCACCACCACTGATTTCGAGAGTTGATCTCCAAGTGTTTCTTCGACGAACTCACGAACTTCACGGCCACGTTCGCCAATAAGCCCGATAACGACAGTGTCGAAAGAGTTACTTCGTGCGATCATGGAGAGCAGTGTTGATTTACCTACGCCAGACCCGGCAAAGATGCCTAGGCGCTGACCGTGGCAAATCGGTGTAAAGAGGTCGAGCACCCGTACCCCAGTCAAGGCAGCGTCTTTAACACGCGCACGGTGAACTGGCGGAGGGGGGAGGGTATTAAACGACGCAAGAGATGGTCCTTCAGTCATCGGACCTAGGCCATCGATCGGCTGTCCAAACGCATTGATAATGCGCCCGCGCCAGTTGTTGTCCGGATAAAAGCTAAGTTCGCCGCAACGCTTTACCTTGATCCCAAGACCGAGGTCAGATCTGGATGCATAGGGCTTCACAAGCACACTGTCAGGTTCAATTCGGATGACTTCTCCAAATTCTTCACCGTTGTTGCTCATGTAGGAGACCTGGTCTCCCAAGTTAACGCCACCTGAAAGGCCCTTAACTCTAAGATGATTAGGGGTAACCTCACAGAGGGTTCCACTTATCTCAATGTTCCATGAGCTTGATGGAATTTGAGCGGTAAGTTCCTGAATGCGCGCAAGGGCGGTCATAAACAACCTTTTGAAGTATTAGCTTTGTGCAATTGTATTGCGATGCCGCTCTTGTAGCTGCTTGAGCAAATCATCTGGCAGCAAGTTCCGAGCATCCTGTGACAGCTTATCAACTGTTGGAAGTGTTGATGTTTCCAAGTCAGAAGAAGTTTTTTCCTCGTTCTTCGAGCTACCAGCCAGAGCTTCAATCAGCTTGTCCTCATTTCCCATAGAAATGGCTTCGGCAGAAGCGATATTGCCGAAAAGTGGTGGGATTTCTTTGGACTGGACAGGTAGGATTGGCGTTCCTCTTTGCAGTGAGGACACCATATCTGAAGCGGGTGCAGGTACGGGTGAACTTGCCTGTATTTTTTTCTCAATGGTGCTGAGAGCTGTTGCCTTGTCTGTGGCCGCGTTCTCCGCGTCCAGCACACCAGAAATCTTCATTTCTGCAAGGTTTCCAGCGACAAGGCCCGCCATTCCCAGAGGGCCAGCAATCATCCCATACAATGAGCTACCTGCAACGCGAGAGCGAACAGAAGCCTCATCACCAGTAATCTCTCGATAGAGGGTATTTACACCGGGGATGTGCTGCAATGGATTGATGATATCAAGCAACTCACCCAAACTAAATGGTTTGGGTGATGAGGTCTTAGTATTATTGGAGGTGCTACCGGCACGAGCATCTTCCGAAGTGCCAGAAATTGATTGAACCGGATTAACAGCCATCAGCTCTCTCCAAGTTTTCGTATTGTCTGCTGTCGAATACTTTCCACACTCTGCATCATTGAATTTGTACTTTCAAACGCACGGGTAATGGTGATGAGCTTGGTGATCTCAGAGATTGGATTAATGTTCGAGCCTTCCACGAAGCCCTGGGCGAATCCATTCTCTGTAAAATCCTGAACTGGTTCTGCGAGCGCGTCAGGTATAACAGCAGAATTTCCTGCGCGGCTCAGCTTGGCATCCTGAGGAATGGAGAAAAGGCCGAGTACGCCAACCTGACGGCCTTCCTGATAGATGGAGCCATCCTTAGCAATCTCTGGAGCTCCGCCGAGTGGGTCCAGGATAATTGGTGCATTACCGCTATCAAGAATTGGATTGCCTTCGATGCTCCTGAGGATGCCATCAACACCGATCTGAAAACGGCCATCTCGAGTATAAGCAACACCGTTGCCGGTTTGAATACCCAGCCAGCCGTTGCCATCAATCGCGACATCAAGAGAATTACCAGTTTGCTTGATCGCGCCAGCCTGCGTCGAGATATAGTTCTCTCCAGTAGACGCAAAGGAGACTGGGTCTTTGCCTGGGCTCTTAACGAGACTATCGAATTTGACTTCTGTAGACCGATAGCCAGCAGTTTCCATGTTAGCTACATTTCGAGCAACTGTCTCAAGTCGGCGCTCAAGGGCCATTTGCCCGGAAAGGGAGACATAAAGAGAAGGGACGACCATAAATTTAGACTCCAAATCCGATCAAGCTACTATTGCTGATATTTCCTGCAGGTTTGCGTGGTTCGCGGCCTTCTATGGTGTTCATAGTTGCGCCTCCCAATGCAGTATCCATGCTCCAAGTCAGAAGCGCATATCGCGTTAATGTGCTGATCATAGCAAACCTATCTACACTCAAATGCTTCGAGAGAATGCTCTTTAGGGCTTGTCTGAAGCTGTACGGGTGTTTGTTAGGAATTTAGCGTCTTTACGCCAGCTTCGGACAAGTAAGTCTCGCTACCACAAAATAAGAAAAGTGCTTGTCCGGTAAGTGTGTGGAGCGCAAATTGAATATTCTAGTTGGCCTCGTGATCGTTATTGGATCCATAATTGGTGGTTATGTTGCAATGGGTGGCTATATGAAGGTGCTATGGCAACCTTTTGAGCTGCTGATTGTTGGGGGAGCCGCCTTCGGTACCTTCGTGGTAGCGAATACGTTTAAGACGATTAAGGATACCGGGCGCGGTATTCATGAAGCTTTGGTGAATGCAAAGCCAAAAAAGCGTGACCATCTGGATACGCTAAGTGTGCTCTACGGTCTTATGAGAACCCTTCGTGCAAAGGGGCGTAATGATGTTGAGCAGATCATTGATAATCCTGATGATTCTGAGTTGTTTCAGCGTTTCCCGCGGGTTCTCGCGAACATATCTCTGACAAGTTTTATCTGTGATTACTTTCGTCTCATTATCATCGGTAATGTTCGTCCTCATGAAATTGAATCCTTGATGGATGAAGAGTTGCACACCCTTGGTCGTGAAGAGATGAAGCCGTATCAAGCGCTTAGTATTGTTGCTGAGACTTTGCCTGCACTCGGTATTGTGGCTGCTGTGCTTGGTATCGTGAAGGCGATGGGGGCTATTGATCAGGAACCGGAAATTCTTGGTAGTCTGATTGGTGCTGCGCTCGTTGGCACGTTCCTTGGCATCTTCTTATCTTACGGAATTGTCAGCCCGGTCGCAGTGAAGATTAAATCCATCCGTGAGCAACGTTATCGTCTCTATATTGAGGTGAAGCAGACATTGCTTGCGTTTATGAATGGTGCAGCACCTCAGATTGCGTTGGAGCACGGTCGTAAAACCATCGGTGCAGACGACCGTCCTACAATTGATGAAGTTGAGGCGGAAACTATGAATGCTGGTCCGGTGGTGTCTGCTGCAGCTGGGAGTGAAGCCTGATGGAGCCTCAAGAGCTGGAAATGAGTGATGAGGTGATCAGTGCTCAGAATGCAAAGGTGGATTTGCCTTCTCGTTTGTTGGATGCTGCGGGCCTTGGTGTCGATCGTCTCCCAATGCTGCATGTGGTCTTTGACCGTATGGCGCGCCAGTACATCGATACACTTCGGCAGATGGCGGCAACTGCACCTTACTTAGCAGTTCAATCAGTTTCGAATGAGCGTATCGGTGATGCTCTTGAGCAATATGAGGATCGTGCAGTCGTTGCGGTTCTTCATGCTCAGGAGTGGGATGCGCGCATTTTGCTCGGGTTTGATCGAACTTTCATCTTCTCCATGGTTGAAGTTCTGCTTGGCGGAGATGGTGAAGAAGAAGCGTTTCTTGAAGATCGCGCTTTGACCAATGTCGAGCAGCGACTTGCCTATAGGATGTTCCAGGAAGCGGCTACAGCGCTCGAAACGGCGTTTGAGGCGATAGCTGATACTTCGTTGAAGGTTGAACGTCTCGAAAACCGTATGGAATTTGCGCAAACGGGTCGGAAAAGCAATCCGTGCGTACTTGCCAAAATGACTGCTGAAATCATCGGTCGTGAAGGTGAGATCTTCATCATTATCCCTCAGTCGGTTCTGAACCCGTTGCGCGAAAATCTGACACAGGTGTTGTCTGGTGAGGTTGCCGGTCGCGATACCCGTTGGACTAAACAGTTCCAGCAGGAAGTTCAGCGTACCGAGGTCAAGCTTACGGCAATTCTTGAAGAGCAGCGCATGACTCTTGAAGAGGTTGCGCAGTTCGAGGTTGGTCTTGTTCTTGAGTTGAATGCTACTCCAAAAACTGCCGTTCAGCTCGAATGTAACAGTCAGCCATTGTTTAACTGTCGCCTGGGTCAGGTTGCAGGGTCTTACACAGTACGCGTTGAAGAATTGATCGAGCAGGAAGGGGAACTTCTCGATGATATCTTATCTAATTGACGGATTTTTACTTTTTGCTCTTTTGGTTACGACTTGGCGCGTTGTGGTCATGTACCGACAGCTAAAGCGGCTCTCCGGCTATCACGAGGAGTATCAAAGGATTTTTGATCAGACCTCGGAAGCAATGGACAACATTGGTTTGTCCTTGCAGGAGATACGGGTTCGCGGTGAGGAGATCCTGAGTAATCTTGGGCAACGGATTGATGAGGCTCGTGAAGCTACGGTCGATATCTCTGGTGTGATCCTTCAAGCGCAAACAGAAATGAAAGCGCTTCAGGAGCATATCGAGTGGTTGAGCAAGAAGAGTGATGAAGTCGGCATCAGTATGAATGATGCCCCGCCAAGGCCTGGTGGAGATCGCGGGCGACGTTCCGGTCGTGCTGCAAAGCCTGCTGCAACAAAGGCAAAGCAAAAGCCCGTTACGAGTGCAGCGTCCAATACCGCCGCGTTGTTGCTGGCTGGTGGAATGGGTAAGCCTGCACCGGCAGGCAACCAAGAAAATACTGCTGTATCTGCAATAGATAACCAGAATGTCAGAGTTAGAAAAGTTTCTTTCGGCCAGAGCGCCACATTCAGATCTGTAAATGTAAAGGACGACGAAAGTCCTGAGAAGGAGAATGATCCGCAATGAGCAGCTCAAATGAAATGAGTGATGAAGCCCTCGCGTTGCAATGGGAAGCTGCTGCTTCTGAAGCCGAGATGGATATGGATATGGGTGCGCCTTCTGCTGCAGCCCAACCAGCTGCTTCCGCGCCTGAAAAGGGTATGAGCGACGAGAACGTTGACCGTAATCTGGAAGCAGTTCTAGGTATTCCGGTTGATATGCAGGTTGTTCTTGGATCTGCAACCATGCCTGTGGCTAGTTTGCTTAAGCTTGGTCGTGGTGCGGTTATACCTCTGGATCACCGCGTTGGTGAGCCTGTCGACATTGTCGTAAATGGCCGCACTGTAGCGCGTGGCGAAATCGTAGTTGTTGAAGACGATAACTCGCGGTTTGGTGTGTCGCTGACTGAGATTGTAGGCGCAAAAGGCAGCTACAACTAGCCGCACAAGAGCTGTGCTTGATTTTATATGTGTATCCGAGGCGCGTAGAGAATGAACAGTGTTGTTCCAGCTGAAATGGGAAGCGTCATTTCCAGAAAAAATGGCCATCAGAAGGCAGCAGCTTTGCTGTTGGCTATGGGGAGTGATAAGGCAACCCGCGTTCTGAAGCATTTCGATAACGACGAAATGCGGATGATCATTCGGGCAGCTGCAGATCTGGGCACGGTTCCTGCTAGTGAACTCGATGAGCTAATTGAAGAGTTCATCGAGCTTTTCTCAGGTGGTGTAAACCTGTTCGGTACAGCCGAAGGGGCCGAGAGTCTTCTGAAAGGTATTCTTCCAGAAGATCAGGTCGCGGAAATTATGTCGGACGTGATGGGCTACTCCAAGCGTTCGATCTGGGACAAGGTTTCACAAATCTCGGAGCATGTTCTTTCTACATATTTGCAGAAAGAGCATCCGCAAACTGCAGCAGTGATCTTGTCAAAGATTTCCGCAAGTGGTGCTGCGCGTGTGATTTCCCAGATCCCGCGTAGAAAACGTAATCAGATTGTCCGCCGTATGTTGACACTCAAGCCTATCGTTGAGGACATTATGGAGGAAGTGCAGAAGACACTGCATGAAGACTTCATGGTGAACTTTGCAAGAACTGTGGGTACAGATTCCCATGTTCGTATGGCAGATATTCTCAACAAAATGGAACGTGACGATCTTGAAGATACGCTGGGTAATCTGCGTGAAGCTCTGCCAAAATCTGCAGAGCAGCTCGATGCCTTGCTCTTCACCTTTGATGATATCCAGAACCTGGATCTTCGCACCAGAACAGCAATCTTTGATGATGTTACCAGTGAAGTTATCACTGCAGCTCTTAAAGGAACGAATCCAGAGTTCCGTCAGTCAATCCTCGCAAGTATGGCGTCTCGTGCCCGTAGGATCGTTGAGAACGATCTGGCTTCCGGTGAACCTATGACGCAGCGTGAAGTGATGGATGCGCGTAGGGCGATTACTGATCTTGCCCTTGAAAAGGCAAATTCAGGTGAGATCGACCTTGAGATTGGGCGTGGTGAAGAAGTCTACGTCTAACGCTTCCCTATGACTTTTTAAGTTTGTCAAACCATCTTGAGAAGCGGCAGGTTTCATGTCTGAAGACCAGGATCCCGACAGTAAAACCCAAGAACCCACGGAGAAGAAGGTTCGTGATGCCTTGGAGAAAGGGAATATCCCAGTCTCCAAGGAAGCGTCTGTGCTTGCTTCAATGCTAGCGCTTCTTCTTGTGCTTTCCTTCATCGCTGTCGATAAGGCGCAGGGCCTGGTGTATTTTCTGAAGTGGTTCTTGGATAATCCGGGTGAAATCCAGTTCGTGAGCGCAGCGGAGCCTTTGCAGTTGATGTCTGCTGTGGCTTTCCAGCTTGTCTGGTTTCTTGGCCCTATCGTTTCTGTCTTGATTTTCTTTGGCTTGGCTTCCTCTTTCATGCAAAATACGCCACGTTTGGTGTTGGACCGAATTGAGCCGAAGCTCAGCAAGATTTCCTTGAAAAAGGGATTAGGCAGGCTTTTTAGCGTCAATGGCGCTATGGAGTTTGTGAAGTCTCTCTTCAAACTGGTAACTGTGATCGTCGTTGCTGCGCTTGTATTGAAATCGCAGCAAGCGGTTGCGTTGACAGCGATGTACAGCGACCCAAGTCAGGTGCCTCAGCTTATTTTGTCTGTTGCAATGACTTTGCTTTCCGGTATCTGCGTCGCAACCATCTTCCTTGTTGGTTTTGATTTGGTTCTGGCGCGTTTCCAGTGGCGCAAGAACTTGCGCATGTCTCACCAGGAGCTGAAGGACGAATTTAAGCAGGCAGAGGGCGATCCGCTTATCAAGGCGCGCTTACGCTCTCTTGCTCGTGACAGGGCTCGCAAGCGCATGATGTCATCTGTTCAGGATGCGACTGTTGTTGTTGCGAACCCCACCCACTTTGCCGTTGCGCTGTATTATGAGCGTGAGGGCGAACAAGCGCCGCGTGTTGTTGCAAAAGGGCAGGACCTGATTGCACTGAAAATCAAAGAACTGGCATATATTCATGATGTTCCAGTTGTAGAAGATCGACAACTCGCGCGTTCACTTTATGCCGCCGTAGAGATAGATCAGAGTATTCCAGAGGAATATTATCGAGCGGTAGCAGAAATTATTTCATATGTTTATTTAAAGCGCTAAAGACTTTGTCGAAGAGCGTTTCTGCCTTAAGAGGGTATTTTGTCTACAAAGACCGCATTGAAGAAAAACGACCTGCCTGCAAAATCTGAAGATGTTTTGCGCGAGGCATTGATTGCAAACGCTATGAAGCCCATCGCAGCCGAGTTACGGTTATGTGATCTGTCTTCTTTAGCTCGCCATATTCTCTCAAACGAAGCAGCCAATCTCACAGATTTGCTGGAATCTTCGTCGGAACTTTATTTTAGGCCCGACACGCTCACCTATGCTGGAACGTCGTCAATCGATTTGAACTGGAATGGCGATGTTACAGTTTGCTTGCATATGAAGTTTGTAAATGACGGTGTGAGTGTCATGTTTCATTTGTTTTTGCTTGCATTAAACTCGGCAGTTGATGTCAAGTTCATCGCATTTGAGCAGCCTTCTGAAGACCCGCAGGAAAATACAAAGAGGCTGGAAACTGCGCTCGCGGACGCATCTGTTAATTCTTAAGCAATATATTAATTAGTTATTTACCTAAAATTTTAAGATAAAAAGATATACTTGACTAACCAAGTATATCTTTTTTGCTTTTTCCGGAAATATTGATTCCGCCAGCTACGGACAAGATTGCACTGCTATCCACTTTTAGCAGTTTTTGTAGCGGAGTGGATTTTTTGGAGCCCGTATATCTTTTTAGTTTGGTTTCGCGGCAAAATTCTTGGTTGTCAGTGCGGCAATCAACAATTTCCGAAAATATTGCGAACGTTGATACTCCTGGTTTTGCAAGTAAGGATGTCGAGCCTTTTAAGGACATTCTGGATAAAACCAGCATTCAGATGGCTGCTACCCAGTCAGGTCATATCAGCGAAGATGGAACGAATGCCCGTCGTGTGCGGGTGAATGACGGTGAGGCGTGGCAAGTTACCGTCTCAGATAATTCCGTTTCCCTAGAGCAAGAGTTGATTAAGTCAGGTGAGGTTGCTCGTCAGCACTCACTCAATACTCAGCTTGTTGGGTCCTTCTATGGCTTGATGAAGAGCAGCTTAGGAAGATAAAGATTATGATTGATCCACTTGTCGCTTCATTAAAGATTTCCTCCTCAGGTCTGAGGGTTCAGTCACAGCGTATGCGTGTGGTCTCTGAGAACCTGGCCAACGTTCAGTCGACAGGCGATACTCCTGGGGCAAATCCTTATCAGCGTAAAACGATTACCTTCAAAAGTGAGGTTGATCGCGCGCTTGGTGCCAATCTCGTTGAGGTTAAGGATATCGGTACGGATAAAGGTGATTACCGTATTGAATTTGATCCGTCGCATCCAGCGGCAGATGAGAATGGCAATGTAAAATATCCAAACGTAAACACTCTGATTGAGTTGGCGGACATGCGAGAGGCTTCGCGTTCTTATGAAGCTGGTCTGCAGATGATGGTCAAATCCAGAGAAATGATTACCCGTACAATCGATTTGTTGAGGAGTAGGTGATGGCGGATCTTTCGGCGTTGAGTTCAGTGTCGCGTGTTTCAACGTTTACCAGTGGGGTAAACGATGTTTCGTCTACTGCTCGTACTCGTCAGTACTTGGTAGGTGGAGCGCAGAATGCGCAGGCGACCCAAGAGGTTCAGGGCAGCTTTGCTGATACTATGGCTGATGTGGTTCGTGAAACTGCAGGCGATTTGAAAACGGCTGAAGCGACATCTGTTGCGGCAGTACGTGGTGAGGTTTCGGCTCAAAAAGTGGTCGAGGCTGTGATGAAGGCAGAACTTTCCTTGAAGAGCGCAGTAGCTGTGCGTGACAAGGTTGTTGAGGCCTATCAAGAATTCTCTCGTATGAGTATTTAATTGTTTGAAAAAAGGTTTTTCCTATGAAGGCTCTTGCTATCGCTGCGACGGGTATGTCTGCTCAGCAGAAAAATCTCGAAGTTATTTCCAATAACATCGCGAACATGAATACGACTGCCTTTAAGGCATCTCGCGCTGAGTTCTCCGATTTGCTTTATCAAACTGATCGTGCAGCTGGCGTGTCCAATCGTGGTGGTGCTGCACCTGTTCCTGAGGGAATTCAGCAAGGTCTTGGTGTGAAAACCGCAGCGGTTCGTAAGTTGCATTCTCAAGGTGCGCTGCAGCAAACCAATAACGCATTTGATCTGGCGATCGATGGACAAGGTTGGTTTGAAATTATCGGCCCTGAAGGTGAAGCGCTCTTTACCCGGTCCGGTGCATTCAACGTAAACGGCGAGGGGGCACTTGTAACCCTTGATGGTTACGAGGTTCAGCCTGGTATCACTGTTCCGCTCGAGGCTGTTAAAGTCACTGTCAATGAAAGTGGCGAAGTGTTTGCTACTTATGCCGACGGAAATCCGGCCACTAGTATCGGTCAGTTGAACCTGACCAATTTTGTGAACGATGCTGGCCTGAAGGCGATCGGTGGCAATCTTTTCCGCGAAACTATTGCATCTGGCGCGCCTAATACTGGTATTGCTGGCGAAGGTTCGCTTGGAGTTATTCGTCAAGGGTATCTTGAAGGTGCCAACGTCGATCCCGTTAAAGAGATCACAAGCTTGATCAGCGCGCAGCGTGGGTACGAGATGAATTCAAAAGTGATTCAGGCAGCAGATGATATGGCTGGAACTGTGTCCAAGGGCATTCGCTAGGGCGCGGTGATGAGTGCTTCCAAGCGCCTGCATAGCCTGGCATTGCTAGTGTGTTGCGTGCCGTTGTTCTTAACAGCGGCATCAGCAGCGGGCCGACGCGAAGTTGTAAAGCTTCCAGTGCCGGCCATGATGATTTATCCGGGTGATAAGATCGAAGAAGGTATGCTTCGTGAACACGGGTTCTTCAAGAAGTCGGTTGCGCAGCTTTCGATTGTAGGTCGAATGCAAGACGTAGTTGGGCTGGAAGCGCGCCGTACCCTTTTTCCAGGAAAACCAATTCCAAAAAACGCGGTTCAAGATCCTGTTGTAGTGCAACGCGGTTCTTCTGTTCTGTTAGTTTTTAAAGAAGAAGGCTTGGAAATCCGCGCCATTGTTGAGGCGCAGGAATCTGGGGCAATTGGTGCAAATATCAGGGCTAAGAACCCTGATACAGGTTTAAGTGTTTTAGGCAAAGTGCAAGAAAACGGATCTTTGCTGGCTGAAGGGGAATAACACCGTGCGTTCTGTAAGCCGTTCTCTGGGGGCAATTTATCTTGCTTTTCTTGCTTTGCTTTTATCGTTTGACAGTGCGTCTGCACTCGTCCGTATCAAGGATATAGCTGATCTGCGCGGCATGCGTTCTAATCAGCTTGTCGGCTATGGTATTGTGATTGGTCTGAATGGATCAGGCGATACCATGAGGAATTCTCCGTTCACTGAGCAGTCTTTGCAATCCATGCTTGAGCGCATGGGGGTGAACGTTCGAGAGTCTAACTTAAGATCAAGAAATGTAGCGGCGGTTGTTGTAACTGCCGAGTTGCCTCCCTTTATTGGGAATGGCGCCCGTATTGATGTTTCTGTCGGATCGCTCGGCGATGCGGCATCGTTGCAAGGCGGAACGCTTCTTGTGACGCCGTTGATGGGGGCTGATGGAAACGTCTATGCGGTTGCTCAGGGTTCTGTTTCTGTATCTGGCTTTGCGGCCACGGGTGATGCTGGTAGTTTGACACAAGGTGTTCCAACTGCCGGAAGTGTTTCAAATGGCGCGCTAATTGAGAAAACGCTACCTGATTATTTCTCTTCGCTACCACAGTTGGTGTTGGAACTTAAAAATCCAGACTTTAAGACCGCTGTACGAGTGACGGATGCGATCAATGCATTTTCACTGAACCGCTATGGTTTGAAGCTTGCGAGTGAGCTTGATTATAGATCCGTTCAGGTTCAACGCCCTGCAGGTATCAGCTCAGTCCGTTTCATTTCTCAGATTGAAGGCCTGATGGTTCAGCCAGACACGCCAGCAAGAGTGGTCGTGGATGAGCGAACTGGAACCGTCGTTATCGGACAGAATGTGCGGATTTCAACCGTTGCCGTGACGCACGGCAATCTGACGGTTCGTGTTTCTGAACGGCCTGAAGTCTCACAGCCGTCACCGTTCGCACAGCAAGGCGAAACGACTGTTGTGCCGCGCACGGATATTGATGTGGTTCAGGAAGACGGTCAGTTGCAGTTGATTGGTGGAACTGATTTGCAAACTCTGGTCAGAGGATTGAACCGTATTGGTCTGAAGCCAAGTGGCATCATTGCAATCCTTCAGGCAATTAAGCAGGCAGGGGCTCTCCAGGCAACTCTCGTGGTCAAATAAGACTGCACGGCAATTGGATAAGCCACGGGCAAGCTTGTGGCTTCACTGTACCGCTAAACCTATTGGAACTGAGTTGTAATGCCTCTCTTAAAGCTCTCTAAGAAGAAATTCTTTCCCCTTAAGTGTGCAGCGGTATCTCTCGGTTTGTGCATGTCGCTTGTAAGCGCAAGTGCTCAGACGAACGAAGCCGAGACAGAAGAACTGAGTGCCGCAATTGAGCAGGCCAAGAACTACTGCGAAGCGATTGCTGATCAGGCAAAAGATGCTCGGATTGCTTGGCAAATGCGTGCTCTGTTTGATGTTGAGCATCAGATGAAAGCCAAGATCACGGAACTCGACGCTAAGATTGCTGAGTTGCGCATGTGGGTGAAACGTCGTGATGAAATCCTGCAGAGAGCTGAAGGGCATGTCGTTAACATTTATGCCAACATGCGTCCGGATGCAGCTGCGCTGCAGTTGACGTCTCTGGATGATGAAACAGCAGTTTCAATTCTTCTTCAGATGAAGGCGCGGAAAGCCAGTTCAGTGCTTGCTGAGTTGGCCTCAGAGCGCGCAGCGTATCTGACTGATCTGATGGCAGAACTTACAGCTCGAAAGGCCGCCAAGCAAAGTATGGGAGTTTCACAGTGAAGCGCACTTTGGTATGCATTCTCGCCGCAATTACGCTCACTGGCTGTAATGCTATGAAAAACGTTGGCAAGGAGCCGCATCTAACCCCGCTGGGGCAGGGGCTTCAGCCAAATGTTGCAAACTTGCCGGCAACCCCAGCGAAAAGTGGCGGCCGTTCAAATCGCGCTTATCACGGGCTTTGGGCCGACGGTGAACAGGATTTCTTCCGCGATCCGCGTGCAAAGCAAATTGGCGATGTTCTTACAGTTGCGATCAAAATCAACGATAAGGCTAAGTTAGACAACTCCAGCGAGAGAAAACGTGACTCCTCCCGGTCTACCGGGTTGAAAGGTGCATTCTCCTGGGCAGGTGTTGATTCAGGAGAAGCCGACGCAAGCATTTCTGGGACTGGTGCGACCAGCAGCAAAGGTGAGGGCGCTATTGACCGCAGTGAAGAGATCAAACTTTCCATTGCAGCAGTCGTTACCAAAGTGCTTGCCAACGGCAACCTGATTATTTCCGGGCAACAGGAAGTTCGTGTGAACTATGAGGTTCGTGTTCTATCGGTTGCTGGCATCGTGCGTCCTGAAGACATCACAGGCCGGAACACTATTGAGTATGACAAGATCGCTGAAGCGCGTGTTTCCTACGGTGGTCGTGGCCGCGTGACGGAAATGCAGCAGCCAAGCGTTGGTCAGCAAATCATTGATATCATTAGCCCGCTCTAAAGGAGGCTTCTATGGCTCTTAAACCACAGTTGCCAAAGCCACAGTTGCCAGCCTCCGAGAATTCTTGGGTGGGCGTCGCAGTCGCGGCCATTGTCGTGACTGCCGTTGCAAGTGCTGGTGGAATGGGGATCGGCTCTACGCTGGTCGATCAGGTGCACGGCAAATATTTGGAAGAGCAAAAAGCCAACAGCGGCGCTCTGATCAATCCGGAATATACAGAAAGCAGTCAGATTGTCTCATTGAAGCCAATCGTGACCAACCTGTTGTCTTCCTCTAAGAACTGGATTCGTATTGAAGCCTCAGTTGTTTTGATGCAGCGCGGTATAGAAGAGCAAGATCACTCCTTGCTGGTCAAACAGGTTGAGCAGGATCTGTTGCTCTACGCCCGGACCCTGGGGCCACGCCAGCTCGAGGGCACTCGTGGTTTGCTGCGTTTGCGTGATGATCTCAATGAACGCGCCAAGATGCGCGGTGGCAAATTTGTCAAGGAACTCGTCCTTGAATCTGTGGTGATTCAGTAATGCGTTATTTTGCGTTTCTTACGAGTTTTTTGAGTTTATTTGCGTTGTTTTGGGTTGCTCCGGCCTCCGCTCAGGATATCAACCTGAGTGACTTGCTTCCAGCAGGGCAGGCGTCTGCAAGTGGCCGGATTATCCAATACGTCATGATCCTGACGGTGCTCTCATTGGCGCCAGGGATCCTGATCATGGTAACAAGCTTTACGCGCTTCGTTGTTGCTTTGTCATTCTTGCGTTCCGGTATCGGCCTTCAAACAACACCAGCCAACATTATCCTCATTTCCCTCGCATTGTTCATGACCTTCTATGTCATGGCACCAACGTTCGATACCGCGTGGAAAAATGGTCTTCAGCCACTGATCAAAGAGCAAATCACAGAAGAAGTCGCCTACGAGGAAATGACAAAGCCGTTCCGGAGGTTCATGTTGGATAACGTCCGTGAAAAAGATCTGGTTCTCTTCGATGATCTGGCAGTGAGCGCATTCAACTACGAAAAAGATGCGCCCATCGAGGAGCTCGACCTCCGCGTCCTCATTCCAGCCTTCATGATCTCAGAATTACGACGCGGCTTCGAAATTGGCTTCCTCATCGCACTGCCCTTTGTTGTCATTGATATGATTGTTGCAACAATCACAATGTCCATGGGCATGATGATGCTCCCCCCAACAGTCATCTCACTGCCCTTCAAGGTGCTGTTCTTCGTCTTAATTGATGGATGGTACCTGTTAACGGGCGGTCTGATAAGATCATTTACCTAAACTTAACCACAAAAAGCCCCGTTTCGGGGCTTTTTTCTGCTCAGGTAATTGAGTCAGTTTGGCGTAAGGCTAGTGAGTCATCGTTAGCTTCTGTTACAGGCTTTGACCTTCAAAGTGCATGATGCAACTCTGTAACTCCGGCAATTTGATCCGGAATGTCCCAATTCTTCTTATTAAGGGACAAACAATATGTCTTCTCTTTTGACCAATTCCTCCGCAATGGTAGCGTTGACCACTCTTCGTGGTATCAACGACAGCATGGCAACCACTCAGAACCGTATTTCTACCGGTATGCGTGTTGCTGATGCCTCTGACAATGCGGCTTACTGGTCCATCGCAACAACCATGAAGTCTGATAACTCAGCTCTCTCAGCTGTGAAGGATTCCTTGGGTCTTGGTGCTGCGACTGTTGACGTAGCGTTCACTGCTATGGATCAGACAGTTGAGATCGTTAGTCAGATTAAAGACAAGCTGACTGCAGCGACGAACGGTACTGTTGATCGTGAAAAGATCCAGGCGGACGTTGAGCAGCTTCAAAAGCAGCTTGAAACCATTGCATCTTCTGCGACATTCTCCGGTGAAAACTGGCTGCAGCAGGACATGGCTACAGACGCTCTCAACAAAGAGATCGCTGGTTCCTTTACACGTGATGCAGCTGGCAACACACAGATTGAGAACATCGTTGTTGATACTCGTACGACTGTTTTGGTTGATACGCGTGCAGCTGCGGCTGATAACACTGGTATCCTGACCGAAAACTTAGCAGGCGGTGTTGCAACTGTTGCTCATACTACTCCTGGTGATATGAGCACACTTACCGTTACTGCTGCAGGCGGTGATGATGGTATCATTAGTAAGGCTACCGAAGCTGCAATCTTGAAGTACTACGAAGGGCTTTCTGACGCAGACAAATTGACTTTCGATGCGACTGCTGCTCTTGCTTCTGGTGACACTATCGCTGAGGAAGTAACTGCTAAGCTTGAAACTCTTTCTGGTGCAGCAGTTGGTGCCGGCGTTGATCCAATTTCCTTCTTGGACTTGGATATTTCTACGCTTGGTAACAATGCAGTAGATAACGGTATCTTGGCTGCTTACATCGACGTTGTTGATGGTCAGCTGTCTGCGATCACAGACGCTGCAACTGAGCTTGGTTCTGCAAAATCACGTGTTGACATGCAGAAAGAGTTTGCAAGCAACCTGTCTGATGCGATTGATCGTGGTATCGGTCAGCTCGTTGATGCGGACATGAATGCTGAATCCACTCGCCTGCAGGCTCTTCAAACCCAGCAGCAGCTCGGTATTCAGGCTCTGTCTATCGCTAACTCTGGTTCCCAGAACATCCTCAGCTTGTTCCGTTAAGTCGGAAAACTCTGAGAACCTTGGAAGCTTTAAGGCCCCGGTTAGTCGCTGGGGCCTTTATTTGTTTTATGTATATATCATGTTTATGCATGTAATCTTCAGATCGAGTTAGATTTTCTTAACTGCGCTGATTTGTGCTCGCTTGAGGCTGGGTGGTCTGATAATCGTTATAATTCTGCTTGGATTTTA
>NZ_LMCJ01000039.1:0-1526 GCF_001623085.1 Pseudovibrio sp. W74 | reverse complement strand
AGCAGCAGCTCGGTATTCAGGCTCTGTCTATCGCTAACTCTGGTTCCCAGAACATCCTCAGCCTGTTCCGTTAAGTCGGAAAACTCTGAGAACCTTAGAAGCTTTAAGGTCCCGGTTAGTCGCCGGGGCCTTTTTCTTGTTATTGTTGAAGTCTTTTGTTGGATTTTCTGTCTTCAATTTGTGTTCGCTTTACGCGGTCATTTATGTTGATCTCATCAAGGGCGAAATATTGCGTGTATTTCGTAAAATCTTACATTTCAATCAGCTTGACGTAAGTTTCGCGTGTAAGTCTTACTGACCGTTACAGGCTTTGACTATTCAAAGTGCATGATGCAACTCTGTAACTCCGGGAATTTAATCCGGAATGTCCCAATTCTTATTATTTAGGGGCAACTATTATGTCTTCTCTTTTGACGAATTCCTCCGCAATGGTAGCGTTGACCACTCTTCGTGGTATCAACGACAGCATGGCAACCACTCAGAACCGTATCTCTACAGGTATGCGTGTTGCTGATGCTTCTGACAATGCGGCTTACTGGTCTATCGCAACAACCATGAAGTCTGATAACTCAGCTCTCTCAGCTGTGAAGGATTCCTTGGGTCTTGGTGCTGCGACTGTTGATGTAGCGTTCACTGCTATGGATCAGACAGTTGAGATCGTTAGCCAGATTAAAGATAAGCTGACAGCAGCGACCAACGGTACTGTTGATCGCGAAAAGATCCAGGCGGACGTTGAGCAGCTTCAAAAGCAGCTTGAAACCATCGCCTCTTCTGCAACTTTCTCCGGTGAAAACTGGCTGCAGCAGGACATGGCTACAGATGCTCTCAATAAAGAGATCGCTGGTTCTTTCACGCGTGATGCAGCTGGCAACACACAGATTGAGAATATCGTTGTTGATACTCGTACAACTGTTTTGGTTGATACGCGCGCAACTGCGGCTGATAACACCGGCATCCTGACAACGGATTTGATGGGTGATGCTGTCGATAACGTTGCTATGGCTACTGGTGATATTGGCTCTCTCGATGTTACTGTTGCTGCAGGCGATGAGGATGGCATTATCCGTAAGGCTTCAGAGGCGGCGATCATTAAGCACTTTGAGGGGCTTTCTGATGCGGATAAAACTAACTTCACTCAGGCAATGGCTGATACCGTAAGTGGTAATGTGGCGACTAGGCTCACTGCACTAACGGGTGGTTCCGAATCCTTCTTAGAACTCGATATTTCTACGCTTGGTAACAATGCAGTAGATAACGGTATTCTTGCAGCTTACATCGATGTTGTTGACGGTCAGCTTTCTGCAATCACTGATGCAGCAACTGAGCTCGGTTCTGCTAAGTCACGTGTTGACATGCAGAAAGAGTTTGCAAGCAACCTGTCTGATGCAATTGATCGCGGTATCGGTCAGCTCGTTGATGCCGACATGAATGCTGAATCCACTCGTCTGCAGGCTCTTCAGACCCAGCAGCAGCTCGGTATTCAGGCTCTGTCTATCGCTAACTCTGGTTCCCAGAACATCCTCAGC
>NZ_LMCJ01000038.1:0-1908 GCF_001623085.1 Pseudovibrio sp. W74 | reverse complement strand
CTATCCTGCAGGGCGTTCCGCTTGAGAGTGAACTCGCCAAGAAAGACATGAAAAAGAAGGGAAGTTCTTCATGACCTCCCTGAGCTTATCGTCATCTTCAGTTGGTTTGCAGGTACTTCAGCGTACCCTCTTTCTTGCGCCGCTCGTACATGGCTTTGTAAGCCTGCGGAACGTCCGGCCTACGCCAGTTTGGGATACGGCAGTCTTTCATTCTGAAGTTAAATTCTTTGGTGTGTCGGTCGCAGTAAAACACCTCATACGCCCGCCAATTTTCGGCATCAAACGGGGTGCTTTTTTCGAATGCAATATTCCACGCTGTTCGCAGCAAGGTAAGGTCGCGGAATTTGGCAACAGCTTCTTGATGAGAGCTTGCCGAAAATGCCTCTCGGTCTACCTGCGTACGAAGTCCCACCTTAGCTTGAGTTCTCTTGAGGAACGGCGCTTTCTTCAGCGTAGCTCTCACGTTCTTTTCGAAGAGGTTATTCGAGGCCTTCTCCCAAGCAATATAAGCTTCTTCGTGCTTTCCAAGTTCGTCAGACAGTTCTTCAAAACTCTTCAGGTTGTTCCAGGCCCATTTAGCATAAGCCGGATCAAGGAAGTCGGAAGCATCCGTGCTCCAGGAACGATTGGTCGTGCCATTCCCTTCCAGAAGGATAGTCCCCTCAAAGTCAATAAGGCTGATCTCGGCTTGAGCCTGCGCCGAGCCAGCAAGAAAGGCGAGTGCAATGAGTAATGATTGTGTCAGCTGTCGTGTCATTGAGGCGTATGTCAAAAATGGAGGTGAGTTCGTAAATGGTTTCATGGATATGGCCTTCGAACCTATGCTGGCAATTTTTGCGAGCCTAGCATGTTTATGGGCGGTATTCCAAGGGTTTAAGATGGCTGCTGGAGCCGCAGACGTTGCAGGGATTGCTACCCAATTCGTGTTTTTGTTTTTCGGTTTTGGGGTTCTTATGGCCCTGCAATATGGACTTGCAGGTGAGGTCTATGAGGTCACCTACAACGTCATGTTTGGCATCCCTGCAAGCATCATGGGTGGTGGCAGTGGTGACAGTGCTGTGGTGAGCCTGGTCTCAAATATTGAGACTGCATTTGTGCAGCCAATCAACATGGCAAAGTCTATGATGGATGGTGCTGGGTTTTTCGATAAAGTTGGTGTTGTTATCTTTACCGGCTTCCTGATGTTGCCCTTTATTTTGATGATGATCGTGTTTGTGACACAGGTCGCCATTGGCCTCTTCCGCATCATGATGATTTGCCTGTTTGCTCCCTACATCATCACCTTAAGCGCCTTCCCATGGGGACGTGAGCAGATGATGAATGGCGTACGCACACTGCTTGGAGCGATTATTACCCTTGTTGCCGTCACACTAGTGTTCTCGCTGATTGTCGCTGGAGTGGAAAGTTTGGTTCCGACGGGTGAGGGCGTTGGTACTGATTTGAGCAACGATACGAACTGGCGCAGTTACATCATCGTAATCCTCACTGCCTGGTCTGGCGTGGCGCTCATTCAGGAAGCGGTCAGCCTTGCAGGTACCATCGCGCAAGCCTCTCTCAATGCAGCAACTTCAGGCGCCATGATGTCAGGTATTGGCGGTATGGCCAGCAGCTACATTAAAGGCGGCGGCGCGGCCTACAAGGCAGGTAAAGCCGCGATTGGCGTCACTAACGATGCTCTGGGCGATGCTGCTCACAGCATGAGCAAACAATACGGCTCGGGCAGCGCTCCCAAAAGTCAAGCAACCGATGCACTCAAGTCAGAGAAGTAATTTCCATGCGAAAAAGATTCATTCCATTCCTTTCGATTGTCTTGCTTCTGGTTGGTTGTCAGACCACCGAGATGCCCTATGAACCGGTAAATACCGACGAAATGCGGCCCTCTCCCTGCGCCTGTGTAGAGCTTGAATA
>NZ_LMCJ01000037.1:9635-12295 GCF_001623085.1 Pseudovibrio sp. W74 | reverse complement strand
GAGAAAAAAGTGGCCCAGCCTCTTTCTGATGTGTCGATCAATGTGGCCGGTCAGGTCTATCCGCTGGCATCAAGCATGCTGCTGCCTGGAGCACCTGAAGTTGCCTACACCAAGATGGAAACGGAATCCGAGCAGGTTGCATCAGGGCGCTATTTTGAGGGCTGCTATGCCTTTGTCCCGACTAAGCTGACAGATGTGTTTGAGCGTCCGGACAGTACCCGTCTGGAAATCCCAATGGGTGAGGGGGAGATTTTTGAAGAAGGCTATCAGTGCAAACCAACTATTGAAGGCTGTATCAGTCCATCGGACTTCACACATGACTTCACTGCAGGTGTGTCTACAGGTCTTGAACGTTTCTACTACACAAACCCAGACAGGATTTATGTAGGTAATTGTCAGAAGGGCGATACGAACTATACGCACATTGCGCAAACATCAGCCTGGAAGTACGACGACCCTAAACGCAAAGCACGGCCACTGTCAGATGTTTCGATCAAAATTGAAGGTCTGAGCTACACCATCGCGACCAAGAAGCTTCTGCCAAATGCTCAATATGTTGCTTACACAAAAAAGAATATCGAAGAGGTAGAAGCTCCGTCAGAGCGTTACTATGACGGCTGCAATGCCATGGTCCCTGTAAAACGTCAGCAGGTCTATGAGCGTCCAGATGGCAGCAAACATTCCGTCACGATCAGCAATGGCACTCCAGTAAATGAAGGTGACAAGTGCGAGCGCTCAAAAGAGCAGCGGCAGCGTTATATTCGTACGAAGTTCGAGGCCAAGGGGTATGGCACTTTGTACTCATATAATCCTTCGGGCAAGGTGCGGAGTATGGATATTTCTCAGAGTTGGGGTTGGAATGGGAACGGCCATCAATGGCAGTCGTTTAGCGACAGAACGGATGGAGAGTACCAATCTACTGGGTGCCGTGTTGTGCAACAAAATTGTACCGGTCGTAAGGTTCAGGGGCGCGTGACAAATGTTTTTGCGAACGACGAGCGCGATGTTCTCACCTTACCTGATGGCAAGGTGGAGTACTCTGAGTGGAAAGAGGTATCTCGCTCGGAGCCAGTTCAGTCCTGTCAAGCTTCACAACCATCCCGATATAGCGAAAGCTATTGTGACAACGGAAGTGACCACTGATCATCTCTGACAAGAGCTCTGAATAGAGCGTAATGAAAATGTCAGCCGACAGGTCTTTCTTGTCGGCTGACTGAGAAACGAAATTTGTAAGCAATAACAACTGCTAAGTTTTAAAGTCCTGACGTTCATATCAGGGCTAACGGGTGAGCCATGTCTGATGCACTGATAATGAAGCTTATGGAACCTTTAGCTGAGCTCTACAGCGATCCTAATGTAGTTGAGCTGCGCCAGATGCGGCCTCGGAAAATCATCGTGGAACATCGCAAGTCAGACCTGCAGCAGATCGAGACGCCAAATATCGGCTTCACCGAGATCCGGCGCATATGTCAGGCGCTTGCCAACTACAACGGCCTGAAGTTTTCCGAAGATACAAACCCAAACCTTTCCGTGTCACTTCCTGAGCGCCATCGTTTTGAGTGCTTGATTGGGCCAAGCACGCAGAACGGCCTTTCCATGGCGGTGCGTTGCAAACATCCCTATGAGATCAAGTTCGAAGATCTGGGGCTTCGCCAAAAGATCATCGACTACATTGGTGAAGCCATGCACAAGCGTTGGAATATTGCGATATCCGGCTCCACCAACACTGGCAAAACAACATTCCTGAATAAGCTGCTTGGGCTCTTGCCTGTCCAAGAGCGCATTGTGTCATGTGAAGACACACCGGAGCTGGAGGTTGAGCGCTTCTGGAATGGATCTGCGCTGTTTGCAGCTCGTGAAGCCTCACAAGGCGCAGGCCTGAGAACATGGGAGCAACTGTTCAATCACAAAATGCGTATCTCTCCAGATCGCATAATCTTCTCAGAGATCTCTACCGAAAATGCCTTTCCAGCTTTGAACGCGCTTAACACCGGCGCAAAGGGTTGGATGTGCACGATCCACGCTGACCGCGCTGAGATGGTGGTTGAGCGGTTCCAGCACAACATCGATATGTCAGGCATGAACCTGACAAAGCCAGTCAGCGAGTACTTCGATACGCTGGTTGATGTGGTCTTCCATATCACTCGTTTTGACCGCGGAGTGCGTCATGTCACTGACATTTACGAGGTCAAAAACAACCGCTACATCCTCAAAGACGGGAAGCTTCAGTGATGCATGTATTCCCACGAGTTGTTGCTCTTGTCTCCATACTTGCCTTTATCGTTGTCACGCTCGCAGGCTGGTATTACACGCTCGCGTTTGATCCCACTGACCCCGAGTGGTGGAAGTGGCTCTACACCTTTTATGTTCAGACCAAATCCCTTCCCAATGAGATCCTGATCCCGTTTGGTGGCGGTTTTGTTTCCATGATCGTTGTTATGGTTATTGGCCGCATTCTTATGGAGCGAGCCTCCAGTTCAACAATCTCCGGAGAACATGAATCTGCTTCCCTTCATGGGTCAGCGCGTTTTGCTGAGAAAGACGAAATCCAAAAGATGGGACTGCTTCGTGGCAAGGGTGTTGTTGTTGGCGGGCTGGAAGACAAGCTGAAGGGCACCACCATGCTTCGCCATGATGGACCTGAACACGTTCTGGCTTTT
>NZ_LMCJ01000037.1:4994-9625 GCF_001623085.1 Pseudovibrio sp. W74 | reverse complement strand
TCCAGTTCAACAATCTCCGGAGAACATGAATCTGCTTCCCTTCATGGGTCAGCGCGTTTTGCCGAACGTGAAGAGATCGAAAAAATGGGTCTGCTGCGTGGCAAGGGTGTTGTTGTCGGCGGACTGGAAGACAAGCTGAAGGGCACCACCATGCTTCGCCATGATGGACCTGAACACGTTCTGGCATTCGCCCCTACCCGCTCAGGTAAAGGTATCGGTGTCGTAGTCCCTACATTGCTCACCTGGCCTGGAAGCACCATCGTGCTTGATATCAAGGGTGAGAATTACGCCAAGACCTCAGGCTGGCGTGCTTCACAAGGTCAAAACGTTTTCTATTTCGAGCCAAGCGCAAAAGAGGGATCTGCCCGCTACAACCCGCTGCAGGAGATACGGATCGGGCAGGAGGAGCAGATTGGCGACTGTATGAATGTCGCTACCATGATCATCGACACTTCAGGCCAAGGGATGAAAGACTTTTGGGAACAGGAAGGTTTCTCATGGCTGTCTACCACTATTTTGCATGTCCTCTATCGTGTGCGTAACGAAGAAGAACGCACCGCTACACTGACAGACGTCCTCTATTTTCTCTCTGTTGGAGATGAAGATTCTAAAGCCAACTTAGCTGATAAGCTGGATGAGTTGGTGAAGGCCAAAGCTACTGGCAAGAAGGATGAGGATGATAGCTTTGAACGTATCTTGCATGACATGGAGAGCTATGACCACGGCAATGAAGATGCTGACAGAGAAGTCCGACGCTGTGCCGGTCGGATGCGTAAACGTGCTCCAAACGAACGCTCTGGAGTTGTTTCTACTGCAACTGCTCAGCTTGCTATCTTCTCAGACACCATAGTTGCGCGGAACACTTCTGAGAGCGACTTCACAATCAACGATCTGATGAACTCCGATCAGCCGACCAATGTTTATTTGATCCTCTCGCCTGCAGAAATCACGCGCATGAAGGCATTGATCAGGATCATCCTCAATCAGTTCTTGACGCGCCTGACAGCGAAGATGTCTCACAATGAAGATGAGACGCTTTACAAGCACCGCATGCTCCTGATGCTTGATGAGTTCCCACAGCTTGGCAAGCTCGACATTTTTGAAACGTCACTGGCGTTCATGGCGGGATATGGCCTGAAAGCTTTCCTGATCACACAGGACATAACCCAGCTTCAAAAAGCATATGGCCGCGATGAGAGTATTATCTCCAACTGCCATGTGCGTATCGCTTATGCACCAAACAAGATTGAAACCGCTCGTGTCCTTTCTGACATGACCGGCAAGACAACGGTCGTGCAGCGCAAGCGATCAGTTTCGAAGAACCTGGATAAAGCTTCAGCCAGTGTATCTGAAAGCCTTTCAGAGGTGGCACGTCCCCTGCTTACTCCAGATGAATGCATGCTCTTGCCTGGTCTGGAATATGACGAAGAGGGCAAAGTCACTGGGCCTGGAAAGATGCTCATCTTCACCGCTGGCAAGCCAACCATCTACGGCCAGCAGTTCTTGTATTTCCAAGACGAAGAGATGAGGGATCGCTCGAAGCTGAAGCCATCTGGCAACGTCAAAAACGGTGTTTTGATTACCCCTTCTAAACCTGCTCAGCCGGTCGCTCCGAACGCGCAAACACCTGCAGATCCGGAGCAGGAAAAACAAGAGCCGGAACAAGCAGATGAACAGGATCAGACCACCGCACAGCCTGAATCTGATCCGATGTTAGCCCGCTTTATGAAGGCTTCTGAAGGCCCGCAGCCAGAGAGCGCATCATGATTTTTAATCTCATTTTTTCTGTCATTTTGAACCTGCAGGAGAGACCGCATGCCCGCACTTGATAAGCAAGATCAACGCGCAAAAGAAGCCAACGATAATGGCCCAAAGGCCAAAACATCAAAGCGAGAGCGGATCTACCTCGCTGTGCCATATGAAGAAAATCAGAAGGCAAAAGATCTGGGTGCCCGATGGGATAGAGAGGCAGACAGCTGGTACGCGCCAAGCGCAAAGGTGGCAGAGAAAACCAAGCAATGGTCCGTTGAAGGTAAAGCGCCTAAAGCGGAAGAGAAGCGAGATCCGGAGCAGGAGTTTAGTGATTGGTTGAGATCCAAAAATGTTGTGCTCAATGGCCTTGCCGAAATGGATGGCAAATGGCACCGCGTAGGGATTCAAGGGGAGCGCGACAAGAGTGCCTCTTATCGAGGCTTCCTGAATGCCAGCGTTCCAAATGGAATGCTAAACAACTTCAGAGCGGGACAAGACACTTGGTTGTTTGACGGCCAGCAACTCTCAAAAGATGAAGTGCGGCGCGCTATTGAAGCTGGCAAGCAGGCACAAAAAGAACGAGCAGAAGAACTCAAGCAGGAGCAGCAAGCGGCTGCGAAAAAAGCCTTTGGGATCTGGAGCAATATCTCTGAATGGGCCAAGCCGACAAACTGCGACTATCTCAAACGTAAGAACGTACGCGGTTATGGCGTCAAACTTGATAAGGATGGCCGAATGGTCCTCCCGCTAAGAGACACGGATCTGAAGATCCATTCACTTCAGTTTGTCGGAGAGCAGAAGCGCTACCTCACGAATGGTCGCAAGGAAGGCCTGTTCCATGCAATTGACCCAGAGCAGTATCTCAAAGATGCCAGCAAGCTCGGCGTGGGAGACACGCTTATATTTGCTGAAGGCTACGCGACAGGAGCTTCGGTACACCGGCTGACGCACAAACCGGTGCTTGTCACGTTTGATGCGGATAATCTGGTCAAGGTTGCTTCTGCGATGCGTGAGAAGTTCCCCGATGTAACTATGCTGTTTGCAGCCGATGACGATCACCACCTAACAACCCGCGAGAACCCTCTCCCAAACAAAGGAATTGAGAAAGCGCAGGAAGCCGCACGTGCCGTTGACGGATATGTTGTCCCCCCACTTCTCAATTCAGCAGAAAAAGCGAAAGGTTTGAAAGATTGGAATGATCTGACAAACGAACGTGGTGACGATAAAGCCGCCTACCAATTTGTGATGCAGACCCGCAAGGCACTCGACTGTGAAAAGATCAAGGAACTGGAGCATAGTCGTTCCCCAAAAAAAGAAATGTCCCGTGAACTGGAGGTCGCGTAATGAATCCAATCAAACGCCGAAAGCCAGAGGAAGAGCGCCGCGAGCCGTTTAAGATCCGCTTGCCTAAGAGGCTGTGTGAGGAAATCCGCAAGAAAGCACAGGCTGCAAACAACATGAAGCAGTCGCATTATGTGGAGTATGTCTTGACCAATGCAGCTCACCCAGATCCGTCAAGGATGCTGGCTATCGATGCCTTAAAGAAAATCAACCATGACCAGGCGCGTCTGGGCAACCTGCTCAACTCGGCCATGACAGATCCGGACATTAAATCAAGACTGAATGATCTTGAGCAGCTTTTTGGTGAGATCCGCGATACCCAGCAGACCCTTAAAGCTAAGGTGCTGGCGCTGTAATCATGATTGCTCACAAGATTGCTCGTACGTCCGGAAAGAACTCTTTTAAAGCGCTGGCTCGCTATGTGGCAGCGGCTAAGGAAGAGAATGAAAAGCTGGGAGATCTCTGGATAGAGAATTGTGACTTGGCAACCTCTAAAGAGGATCTGGATCTTGCCATTGTCGAAGTCGAGAACACGCAAGCTCACAACACCCGTGTGAAGGGTGACCGGTCCTATCATCTGGTGATTTCGTTTGCTGAAGGCGAAGTGCCGGAGCTGGATGTTCTGAAGGACATTGAAAAGTCCTTTGCAAAAGAGCTGGGCTTTGAAGAGCACGAGCGCATCATCGCGACCCACACAAACACTGACAACTTTCACATGCACGTGGCGGTCAACCGAGTGCACCCCAAAACCTATAAGGTCTGTACGCCGTACAGAGACTTTGAGACGCTTGAGCGTGTTCGTCTGGAGATGGAGAAAAAGCACGGCCTGACCCACACCAACACCAAGGGTGAGGCGCTTGATAAGAAGAATCCAAAGGCACGCGACTACGAGGCAAACACCTTTGAAGTCTCATTCTCTACCTATGTGAAGGATTACCAGAGCGAACTTTTGAAGATCCGCGAGAGTGCAAAATCATGGGCAGAGTTTCATGAGGGCATTGCGGCTTACTCGGTTGAGTTGAAAAAGCGTGGCAACGGTCTGGTGTTCAAGGAAATGGAAGGGCACCGCACTGAGAAGGCGAGCAATGTCCATCGCGACTTTTCAAAGAAGGCCTTGGAAGACAAGTTCGGCCCTTATCAGGCACCGGAGAAAGATCTCAGTCAGGTACAGCCCAAAGATCGCTACGAGCGCAGACCGCTTTATGACCGGCATCGGCAAACAGACCTTTGGGAGAAGTTCACTGATCAGCTGAGCAAACCCAAGCCCAAACACAGTTGGCGAGCGTTCTTGAGGGGGCAATCACAGCTCAATCGTGCAGCTGTTGAAATGATGAAAGGCGAAGAAGCCATGCTGTCTTTGATGGGACTTGGATCAAGACGACAACCAGGACTGCTGGAACAGCATCTGGGTATCAAGCTGAAGCAGAACAAACCGCAAAAGAAAGTGGAGCTGGAGCGCTGATGCAATGTAGCCACCCTGCCCTCAAGCTGCTTGGTGCTAACGGCTTAAGAGACAGACAGTGGCTTATTGCTTGCAA
>NZ_LMCJ01000037.1:1348-4984 GCF_001623085.1 Pseudovibrio sp. W74 | reverse complement strand
TCCTTTGCAAAAGAGCTGGGCTTTGAAGAGCACGAGCGCATCATCGCGACCCACACAAACACCGACAACTTTCACATGCACGTGGCGGTCAACCGAGTGCACCCCAAAACGTATAAGGTCTGTACGCCGTACAGAGACTTTGAGACGCTTGAGCGCGTTCGTCTGGAGATGGAGAAAAAGCACGACCTGACCCGCACCAATGCCAAAGGTGAGGCGCTTGATAAGAAGAATCCAAAGGCACGGGACTACGAGGCAAACACCTTTGAAGTCTCATTCTCTACTTATGTGAAGGATTACCAGAGCGAGCTTTTGAAGATCCGCGAGAATGCAAAATCATGGGCCGAGCTTCATGAGGGCATTGCGGCTTACTCGGTTGAGTTGAAAAAGCGCGGCAACGGTCTGGTGTTCAAGGAAATGGAAGGGCACCGCACTGAGAAGGCGAGCAATGTCCATCGCGACTTTTCCAAGAAGGCTTTGGAAGACAAGTTCGGACCCTATCAGGCACCGGAGAAAGATCTCAGCCAGGAACAGCGCAAAGATCGCTACGAGCGCAAGCCGCTTTACGACCGGCATCGCCAATCAGATCTTTGGGAGAAGTTTACCGATCAACTGAACAAACCAAAGCCCAAACACAGTTGGCGAGCGTTCTTGAGGGGTCAATCACAGCTCAATCGTGCAGCTGTTGAAATGATGAAAGGCGAAGAAGCCATGCTGTCCTTGATGGGACTTGGCTCAAGACGACAACCAGGACTGCTGGAACAGCATCTGGGTATCAAGCTGAAGCAGAACAAACCGCAAAAGAAAGCGGAGCTAGAGCGCTGATGCAATGTAGCCACCCTGCCCTCAAGCTGTTTGGTGCTAACGGCTTAAAAAGCAGGCAGAGGCTTATTGCTTACAGAAACGCTCGATAAGATCTGATGTTGGAGGAATGTTGAATTGAGGACGATAGTCAGGCCGTTTGCGCAGGTTTTCGCGGCGCAGCTCTGTTGGAGGATGCGAGTTGAGGTAGTGCGCCAGAATGTTGGTGCCTTCGCGCTTGTCACCAAGGCCAGCGAACACCTGCAACATGCGGTCCTTACCGAGCAGTTTTTGAGAGAACTCATCTGCTCGGTACTCTCCCATGCGAGAGGTCAGGCCGGTGAGCCGAGCAGCAATAGTGATGATAAAATTGCAAGGAATAATGACGAAGTTGAAGAACAGTCCCACAAATGGAATTTTGTAAACCTGATTATTGAGCTTCAAGGCGAACAGGAAAGGCCAGACAAGTGCGGTCCGAATAGCAATGTGTACTGTATCCCAATGGCGCAGATGACCAATCTCATGGGCAATGAGAGCAGCAAGTTCTTCCAATCCTTTGTCTCTAAACTTGGTGTCGTAAAGAGCGCCCTGATTGAGCGCAACTCTGTTACGGCCAAAGGCACAGGCATTGTAGTTGGGCTTGTCAATCACACGCCAGACGATACGTGGCAGCTTGATACCTTTGGCATCAGCAACGTCCTGCAGGTACGCAAATGCTGCTTCGATCTGATGCAGTTCGTACTCGGAAGGACGACGAGCACCAAGCTCAATGTCATAGAAGAACTCGACCAGGCCAGGCACGCGCAAGATCAACCAGAACAAGAACACCTGAATTCCTACAATCAGAAGGGTAGATTCTTCGGGGATCTGAAACGGCAGATCAGCAAACGTGTTGATGGACCAAGTAATTGGCATAGCAACCCAGAACAGTGCTACGTGCGCTGCAGTTGCGATAATGCTCCACGAAATAAACCAGTTCAAATCGATAGCTATATGTCTGAAAAGATTGCGCATTTGATTAGTTCTCTACTGGACTTATTTTATAATAACCCAAGGTTGCGCTCAATGAAACTTATGCAAGTTCTGTGTTTGTTCACAAGTAGTTTTAGTGTGGTTAATAGTATACCTGAATGATTGATTATCAATAATCTTGAATGATTTGATTGGAGATCACATAGAGTAGAAAAAGTGATCCATTTACTTACCTAACATGTGCGTAACATGTGATTTAGTTAAAGTTTTACTTTTTGAGGGAGTGGGCGTTTGTAACAATTCTATGAAAATTTGATAAAAGTGCATCTTGGATATCGAACCAGAGTTCAAGTTGCGGAAAACAAATAGAAAGGCAAATTGAAGCCTTAAAAAAGTAAACCCTGGAAGCCAGGAGCAACCAGGGAGAACAATATAAAAAAACAGTTAGCACCTAATTTTTTATGTTGTCCTCCCAGAAATTGCAAGAGTGCAGAACGCAATTTTTTTGCGAACGGGATTTTGCACTCTCAATTTGGTTCCTGAGCATCCTTTTGATGCGGAATTTTGGAATGTTTATTGATGCCTTTATGCTCGATGAGCCCACGGCAGAGTTTGGAGTTGGCAACACATCACGCCAACAGAATGAAAATGCAGAAGTTGCGGCCAGAAGCTTTGCTGGATTGCCGGTCGGAGTGAGCCGATGGGATGTGCTGACGCTGGTAAAGAAGCTGCAGCGTGAGCTTGGCTTGACCGCAACACAAGTGGCGCACTTGGAGTTCCTGGTGGGGTATACCCGTGATCAGGATTGGGAGAGCGGCAGTAATCCGATTGTGTATTTGACTGTGAGCGCGACCGCTAACAAGCGTGCGATCTGCGAGCGCCAGGTCCTTAACATCGAGCGAGCTTTGAATCGCGCTGGTTTGGTGTGCTGGCATGATAGTGGCAACCTGCGCCGGTTCGGCCATCGCTCAGCAACTGGCGAGCTCATACAAGCTTTTGGGGTCAACCTTGCCCCTTTAGCCGCCAGCTACGAGCGACTGTTCTGTATGGCGCAAGAACTTGAACAACGCGCACGCATCTGGAAGCAGCAAAAGACAACACTTCTGCTTCACAAACGGGTCTTGAGAGAGCAACTGACATTGCATGTAGACCATCCAGCTGCAGGCAAAGCGCAAGAGCTGCTGTTATCAATGCCGCGCCGAATTGAAGCGCGGATGACCATTACCCAGCTGTTGAAATGGAGCAAGCTGCTGCTGCAGATGATTGCTGTGTTTCATGAGGAGCGAGAACGCTCTTCTGCAGAACAGATCATGGATGATCCAGCACCGGATTCCGCTCTTCAAGATAGCATTGGTCGGAAGAAAACTTCCGACAGGTCGGAACTGGAGTTCCGACACATAAATACAAACAATACAAAACAAACACTTTCTAACGAAAGAAGTAGTGAGCGGACATTGCCTGCCGGCAATGACTTTAAGATTGCTTTGACCGCTGGCGCGGAGAGGGCTCTTGAAAAGATCAAGTGTGGGAGCGAGGCCAGAGCCAGTCAACTGAAACCTGAGATTGTCGAGATCCAGCAAAGCCCCCTGCCCTCACCTCCTGCAGGTAAAGCAAACACGCAGAACGTTGCTTCTGGCATCGAGCACATCACCCTCAAGCAAGTTCTCGCCTGTGCCAGTCCAATCTTGCAAGAGATGATCAGGAACGCGCAGCGTACGAATGAGGCTGACTGGTCAGCAATTGTTACTGCCGCCGAGCAAGCGGCAACCTATCTCGGGATCTCGCAGTCAGCCTGGAAGCAGGCTTGTTCTGTAGTTGGAGTTACTGCTGCTGCAACGATAATCATCGTGGCAGAGCGCAAAGGGG
>NZ_LMCJ01000037.1:0-1338 GCF_001623085.1 Pseudovibrio sp. W74 | reverse complement strand
CTGTCTCGCCAAGGCCGAACGCGGAGAGCTGCACCTTCACAAATCGGTTTTTGGCCTGCTGAGTAAAGTGAACCTCAATGAGTAGGCCGAGGTTCAGAAAGGGGCTTCGCCCAAGTTCGCTGACAAGGACATGGGCGCTCGCGCTTCTCGCTTTGCTGGTCTCCCCATCCTTCCTGCGTGAGTTTTGCGCCGGCAGATCCGGCCCAAAATCACTTTGTGCAGGACACGAGTTGAATCCGCAAGATGCGCCTTCAGCTCTACCTACGCGCAAGCGCTTCGGTGGGCGATACCCCACCAGCAAAGCGATCCTTGTCAGCGAACTCCCCGCTTTTGCGACGGAAGAAATGAGCCGATCTGGTCAAGGTCTCAGACACCAATCAGGTCTTCGTTTTGATACGCGAATTCGGAGTTTATCTATGCAAGACAATTACCTAGCCGACCAACTGTCCGCAATCAGTACCACACTGGAAGATGCCAGCCTGCAAGCATATGGTGGCCTTCCGGTCAGTTCTGTTGCTGTGTTGATGCTTCTAAATCGACGTGTGGCCCCTTCCCTCGGATTTATCGCAGATCAGATCCGTCTGAGCCATTCAGCAACCGTGCGTGTGATCGATCGCTTGGAAAAAAAGCAACTGGTAAAGCGCGTGAAACGCCAAGGGCGAAACGTCAAAGTTGGATTGACATTTGAAGGCAAGCGAAGGGCAAATGAACTCGGGAAAGCCCGCACACATACGGCTGAAGCTTTGCTTAAGAACTTGGACACAGATCAGAGGGCAACTCTCTCTGAGATCTTCAGCAAGATGCTTAAAGGTTTGGATCACAGCGCAAGCGCACGGTTCTGTTCTTCAAAAATTGAAACTGAGGCCAGCACTTAAACACCCCAAAACAAAATCATTCAAGTTCAGACTTCCCATCGCTGTGCGGTGGTTCATTTAAAACGGAGTATTCCATGAAAAAGCTATTCACTATTCTTGTCGCAACAATGATGTTGGCTGCTTGCCAGACAACATCCGCTCAAGTGTCCTCTAAACAACCACCTCGTGTTGTGACTGACAAACCTATTGCAGCAACAAGGCCCAATGGGCACATAGCTGCATATTGGGCCATCTTGAGGAACAAGTGCTGAACACCACCATTTAAGACATGTTTGCTCGCCAAAGTGACTTTTTCTTCAGGTTAGGAAATAGTTGCAATGGATCAGACTTTTAGTCTTACGTGGGGACTGTCATTCGACGATCTCACTTTCATCAATGGCTACAATACGCGGAGTCGTCTTGGCGTTGCACTTCAACTCAAACACCTTCAGCACTTTGGTTACTTTGCAGATGAAGATATTCA
>NZ_LMCJ01000036.1:0-374 GCF_001623085.1 Pseudovibrio sp. W74 | reverse complement strand
TCATCATTTGCAGCTGAAGCTTCAGTGGTCATCACATCCTCACTTCAGGCTTACAAATTCATTGCTTCAAGCTGGGAAAACACATCGTTTCGAACCATCTTGAGGCGCTGGCGAGACATAAGCCCAAAGTTGTCGTCATTGACCGCCTCACTGAAGGTCTTCCGTTTTTCAATCATTTGCTGAATATCGTGATTGAAAGAACTTCCAGTGCGTTGCTTGAGCGTTGGCACCGCGTAAATGCGTTCAACGTTGTCCTTGAAGATCTTCATCTCTTCGAAGGGTTTGTCATTCTTTGCCGCTAGTCCCGAATACTCATTCTTCCAGATGATAATCTTCTGCTTGGGGAACACCTTGAAGATCTTCTCGACACAGGA